>CANCPL010000001.1:0-85656 GCA_947380065.1 Burkholderiaceae bacterium
TGAACTTGGCAGTTAAGGTGGTGCTGTATTGAGCAACAGTTAACGCTACTGTCGTAATCGTGCCAGTCTCGGTAATAGTGGTGAGCTTAGTACCCGCAGCAATCAGATCAGCAATCTTGGCAGTGATGTTGGCGGCAGAGTCGGAGACCACAAATGCAGTAACGTGAGTGTTTGTAGAAACGATTGCAGCATTAGCAGCTAGTACTGCTGAAACACTTAAGGTGTAGCTTGCAGGAAGCTTCGCTAAAATCGCAGAGTCGTTTAGTAGCTGCGTTGCCGTAATGGACAGTAAGGTAGGCGTTGTAGAAAAAGTAATGGAGGCAATTTTGCCCCCCAGTGCCATCGCATTTAAGGTATCTAAATTAGCTGCAATATTTGCGGCTGTATCGGCAATTGCTTGCGGGGCTACACCCGTCTTATTGGCGTTATAGGCGGTTATTGCGGCGGATACTGTGGCCATGATGAGCACTCACTAAATTCAGAAAAGTACAGAATACTTCTAAATTATTGAATAATTATGATGCCATCTTGAAAGGGTATCTTGCTACTAATCTACTACTACCCTTAAAGTAGTTTCATACTATAAAAAGAGCAAAAAATCTCAGGATTTGAGTGTCGCAGTACTTTATATTGCAATGCAAAATAAGGAGGTCTTCCAGATTATTTTTATAGCTTCGTATTTTGACCAATCTTCCGAAGAGATTAGACAAAAGTTTTTTAGATAAGTAAGCCTAAAAACACAAAGCGACTGAACTGAGATCGCCTCAACTTAACAATCTAAAAAGTAGTCTTTCAACTCTAAATTAACTTCCGATCCAAATCGGAGGCTGCCCTTGCAAGAAAGAAGCAACTCCATTCTTAAAGTCATTGCTGCCATACGTTTCACTAATGAGATCGTTACAGTCAGGCAAATGATTCTTGATTAATCTTGCCAACACCAGCTTGCTCGATTTTTGGGTAATGGGAGCTAATTTACTCAGTCGTTCTGCGAGATTCTCCGCCTCTTGAGCCAACTGCTCCTGCTCATAGCATGCTAGAAGATATCCTTGCTTGAGCAATTCTGGAGCAGAAATCATCTCAGCTAAAAGTAGCATGCGCTTAACAATATTAATATTGAGATGAGCAACCAGCCAAGCAACATTTGACGCCGATAAACAATTTCCCAAGGTTTTGGCAATGGGCACTCCAAACTTGGCATCTGGAGTGGAGATTCTAAAGTCACAGCAACTCGCAATTGCTAGCCCACCCCCTACTGCCATGCCATCGATCACAGCGATCGTAGGGATAGGCAAGGTCGCAAGAGGAGTGAGGTAGTCATCAATACCTTGCTCATAACGAACTCCGTCTTGCCCATCCTGAAAGCGAGCAAACTGCGCTATATCGCTGCCAGATACAAAAGATCTCCCACCTGCACCTCTGAATATTGCTACACGTACACTGGAATGTTGGGCAAGCTCAAGACAAATGGACTGAAGACGCTGATACATTCCAACGGTCATTGCATTGCGCGCAGCGATATGATCAAAGGTAATGTGGGCAACGTTGCCGCGTATCTCTAAAACAACTTGCGCGATATTGCCCTTCTTACCTTGATCACCTTGATCATCATGATTACTCAGCTGCTGAACCATATAGCGTTTATTCAGCCTTAATATTTAAGCTCTTTACTAAACGCTGGTATTTCGCCAGTTCGCCAGCCAAGAACAAGCTAAAGGCTGCCGGTGTTGCAGGACCTTCCGGCTGTAAGCCTTGAGCATCTAATGTTTTCTTAATTTGCGGATCAGCCATGGCTGCTTTAACAGCCAGATCAATCTTATTAACAACGGCTGGGTCCATCCCTTTTGGACCCATCACTGAGTACCAGTTAGTAACATCAAAGCCAGTGATACCAACCTCACTAAATGTTGGTACGTTTGGAAGAATAGATAAACGTTTTGGTGTTGAAATAGCCAATGCCTTTAGACTTCCTTCTTTAATTTGCTGCAGGTTGGGCGGCAAGGTATCGAAGTTCATCGTAATTTGCCCACCAAGCAAATCAATAATGGCCTGACCGCTTCCCTTATAAGGAACGTGGTTGAGCTGGATACCAGCGATCTTGGCAAATAAAGCGCCCGCTAAATGTTGAGTGCTACCAATGCCAGAAGATCCGTAAGTCATCTGCCCTGGATTTGCCTTGGCAAGAGAAATGAGTTGCGCTACTGAGTTCACCGGCAATGAAGCCTTTACTACCAGTACGTTCGGAACGTATCCCAAATAAGTAATTGGTGTGAAATCCGTTGCAGGATTGTAGGGAACGTTGGTTAATACAAAGGGTGCAATCGCATTGGAATTGGAATGTCCAACCAGCAATGTATAGCCATCAGGATTTGCTTTGGCAATTTGATCTGCTGCAATCGTGCCGGCTGCTCCAGATTTATTTTCCACAATGACGCTTTGACCGAGAATCTCACCCATCTTCGGAGCAATTGCACGGGCCACAATATCCGTACCACCACCGGGTGCAAAACCTACAATCAATCGAATCGGTTTAGTTGGGAAGGCTTGTTGTCCAAGAGCTAAAAATGGGGTCGTAGCCAGCGTGATCGCAAGCAAACTACGAACAGCCCACTGAGGCGTTTTAAGCAACATAAAGTCTCCAAAATTGTTTTTATTGTGTTTGATACTATTAGAAGGTAATTCTAAACATATAAGAACAATCGAGACAATGACGAAAACACCTACTAATGCCACTCTAAATGGCAAACAAGATCGACCATCGAGACCATTACCCCTATCAGGAGTGCGTGTTCTTGACGTAAGTCAAGTAATGGCTGGTCCTTACTGCTGCATGCTCTTGGCAGACTTAGGTGCCGATGTCATCAAAATTGAGCCTCCAGGAACCGGCGATCAAACGCGTGGAGCGATGGGATTCAAGATGAAGGGTTCAGACAGCATGGGCTTTCTGAATATGAATCGCAATAAGCGTAGCCTCACACTGAATCTCAAAACGGAGGCAGGTAAAAAAGTATTTTTTGAGTTGGTAAAGACTGCGGATATTTTGGTTGAGAACTATCGACCAGGCGTCATGAAGAAATTGGGAATTGATTACCCTTCTTTGCAAGCGCTTAATCCTGGTCTGGTCTACGCCAGCATTTCTGGATTTGGGCAAACAGGTCCTTGGGCAGATCGCCCTGGATTTGATCTGATGGCTCAAGCAATGTCCGGCGTCATGAGTGTCACAGGATATCCCGATGGGCCTCCAGTGAAGGCTGGTGTTCCAGTGGCGGATATTGGCTGCGCCCTATTTGCAGTCTATGGCATTTTGTCGGCCTACATTGGCAAAACGAAAAGTGGTGAAGGTCAATTTATTGATGCTTCACTCTTTGATTCTGCGCTGGCGTTCTCTATCTGGGATACGGCCCAATACTGGGGAACCGGCGTAGAGCCCTATAAATTAGGTACGGCCAATCATATGAGCGCCCCCTACCAAGCGATGAAAGCCTCTGACGGTCACTTTGTAATGGGTGCAACCAATCAAAAACTGTGGAAGTTACTGTGCGACAAAATAGAGTGTCCAGAATTATTTGAAGACGCGCGTTTTAAAACGAATCCACTACGCTTAGCTAATCGTTTAGAGCTTGCTGCTGAACTAGAAAAGTCATTTGCAAATAAAACTGCTGATGAATGGGTTGACGCACTTTTAGCCGCGGGCATTCCGGCGGGTCCGATTAATACTTACCCAGAAGCATTTGATAGTGAACATGGCCGTCATCGCAAGATGCGAATGGAGATTGATCATCCAGTTGAAGGTAAGGTACCCAATATTGGTTTTGCCGTCAAAATGAATGGCACCCCTCAAGAGGTATATCGCCACCCTCCATTATTGGGAGAACATACTAGCGAACTTCTTGCTGAACTAGGCATCGCAGGTGAAGAGCTTAAGGCTCTTGAGGCTGGCGGCGCCTTTGCACCATAATTTGCAACTGAATACAAGGAATTAGTAAAAAGGACTCCTAGGAGTCCTTTTTTCATTGCAGTAAAGTTTACTTACTCACCAGCAGTAATTGCCATCTCCTGCGCTGCAAATGGATCCTTTGCCGGAGCTACTGATTTAGGAGCAGCTTTCACTTTTGTGCCTGGCATTAATTCAAAATCAGGAACAAAGATGGTTAAGGTACCTCTCAGTTGATCAAATACCTTGCGATCACCATCAAACTTCACCTTACCTTCGGCTTGCAGCTTGTCAAAGGTAGTTTGACCGCCCATCACCTGTTCTAGATCGCTGCGATTGAGAGTTACTGTGAGATTTGGGTTTTTTGCTTGCTGACCTTTAATATTGGTCAAAGCAGAGTTACTCATCTCAATCACAAACTTCTCGCCATTGTCTGGTATAGAAAGATTGATTACAAAATTCATACCCGCCGCTTTTTTGCTATCCATACTGATTGCAAGCGCATTGAGCCAAAGTTCGGTTGTCATACCTCTGATCATGTCTGGACCGTTGGATTTTGGTGAAGCTCCAGTCGGCATGCCGTGACGTAGCTCATAGGCGGCACCCAGGAAGCTATTACGCATACTTGGGCTTTCTTTCTGATAGCCGATCTGCTCAAAAATATCAGCCAGCAGATCCTTAGCTGCCGTGTTGTTCGGTTGCGCATAAACCAACTTATTCACAATCTCCATCGCTTCACGATATTTTCCTTGCTTATAAAGCTCCCTGCCCTTGGCCAAGATCTTGCCTGAGCCACCCATCATTTCCACATACAGCGGTGCAGAATCTCTTGGTGACAATGGTGCTAGTGTTGCAGGATTAGCATCCCAATAACCTAAATAGCGATTGATGACGGCGCGGCTGTTATGTTCTTCTGAGCCGTGATAGCTGTGGGCAGCCCATTGTTTCTTCAGGCTTTCTGGCTGTTTATAGACATTCTGAATCTCATTAATGGTGACGCCATTATTTGCTAAGTGAAGTACTTCATTGTGCAAGTGGGCATAACTATCGCGCTGTGTGCGCATCACCTCTTGAATGCGCTCATTTCCCCAGCGTGGCCAACTATGAGAAGCAAACATCACTTCACTCTCATTGCCGTAGCGATATAAAGCATTATTAATATTCTTTGACCATGCCAAGGAGTCACGCACTAACGCACCACGTAAGGTATAAATATTGTGAATCGTACCGGTGATATTTTCTGCTGCCCAAAACGCTTTGAATTGCGGGAAATAAGTATTCATCTCAGCAGGCGCTTCGGTGCCCGGCGTATTTTGAAACTCCATCTCGACACCATCAACCGTCATTTTTTCGTATGGCTGATTGATGTAGACATTTGGTTCTATCAGACCTAAATTACCAGCAGCAGTATTTTTTCCAATCGATTGATCAACGTGGCCAAATGGGCTTCTTGGCAACAAGACCCCATACTGAAAATACATTCTTCGGGTCATTGCATTGCCGGCATACACATTCTCAGCAATCGCATGATCCATAAAGCCAGCAGGTGCAATGATCTTCACTTTGCCGCTCTTGACGTCTTCCTCATTCACGACACCTCGCACGCCACCAAAGTGATCTCCATGTGAGTGTGAATACACCACCGCCACCACTGGACGCTTTCCAAGTTTCTCATTGGCCAACTCTAAAGCGGCGCGTGCTGTTTCTTTTGCGGTTAATGGATCAAACACAATCCAGCCAGTATTTGTTTTAATAAAACTAATGTTGGCTAAGTCAAAACCACGTACCTGATAAATTTTTCCCGGAACAACTTCATACAGCCCATAACCCATATTAAGAATGGCTTGGCGTTGCAATGAAGGATGCACACTATCAAAGTCCTTACCTTGCAATAAGAAATCATAACTTCCCATATCCCACGCAACATTTCCAGCGTCTGCCATGATCGTCTTATAAGGGGGCGCAGCAATAAAGCCTTTTTTAGATTCCTCAAAATCTCTTTTGTCTTCAAAAGGTAGGGTCTTGCGCAGACCATTTTGTAGCTCAACGGTATAGCTTGATGGCGCTTTACCTTTTTCATCAAAGTGCTTGCCTTGCATGGCACCAGGATCAGCAACAACCCCGCCACCGCCTGCTGCCATTGCTAGCCCCGAGCTCATTAATATGATTGCAGCAGAAATGGATGTGAGTTTGATTTTCATAAAAATACAAAGGAAGTCATTGGAAAATAGCAGCACCATGTTCGCTATGGTACATCTACCGATTTCTTTGGCTAAAATGCGTGTCATGAAGCTTTTCAGTCGCGTCCAGCGCCTTTCCTTTGCCACCCTATTTGTCCTGGGCCTTAGTTTTGCGCACGCCCAAACCCCCCTCCAGGATGCGGGAACTAACTATTTAAAAAAGCGGGCTGATGCCTTAATGACGATTACTGGGTACTCCCTAACCCCAGATGTCACCACAGGCAATCTTAAAATTACCAATGGCACTAGTGATAAGGCCGACTTACAGATGACCTCGCTTGGTGGTGGTGATCGCATCAGCGCAAACTTTCCCCTCTACTTAGAGGGGACTTTGGCTTTGAATCGCTATAACCCAACCTTTACGGATGGCGTTGGCAATCGATCCGTGAATATCCCCATGTATTGGAATAGCATCACAGGTACTGGCGGAGTTGGCTGGGATTTTCCAATCACAGATCAGTTGCGATTTAGGCCCATAGCCAATGTCATGCTTGGGCATTTAGAAAGTGATGCCTCTGTTGCTACGCGATATATCAACAATAATCGAGATATTAATTTGCAATTTATTAATAGTGGTCGCATGAACTCCTATGGGGTAGGAGGATCAGTCATGCTCGATTACGAAAACTATAAGCCTGATCAAGAAATTGATATCGAGTTACGCTACACCAATATTGCTATTCAAACCTTTGATAGCTCTACTGCAGTCCAAGGCTCTGCCGACTCTCAAAGTGTCTCGCTCTGGGCACGCAGCAGAATTCCTACGCCTTTTATGGCTTTAGACAGACCTATCAGAGCGGTATTTGAAGCTGCAAATACCCAGTTCTTAGGTGATCTGCGCGGCACACTCGGATTCAGCTCGCTGTCATCTCTTGGCACCGGAGTAGAACTTGATCGCAGTGCCTCTGACCCTATCTTTTCAAGGATTAGGGTCGTCTTTCGCTATCAGTTTGGTCAAAATGTGCGCGGCACCTCTATAGGCTTGGCTGCGAGTTTTTAGTTTCCTGAAAACTATCTAAGCAATAGTCGCTGACGACCTAATGTAGGTTTTAGATAGAGCTTACTTCGATATTTCAGCATTTTCAGCACCTGCTATTTTGGAGAAATTAGTCAGCTTAGGCAATGACATTACTTTGCAGTTACATGAGAAAAGCCACTCCAATGTTTTGCAGAGGTAGGCACAAAATCAATATATTGCGTTTTGATTTGACCACCGGGCGGAACAAAATTTGGCGCCTGTTCACCAGCAGGGCCTAAGGACCTCACAAATTGATAGGTAGCACGCAGATCTGACTCGGAAAACATTTGCATAGTAAACCAAGGCATAGGAGGCCTAGCCTGTAAATTTCTTGCAAAATTAACCCATTGGTCTTCTGTTAAATTCTGCATTAATAAACGTAAGTTAATGGGATAAGTAACGCCCCAAGGGCCTTTAAAGCCAGTTGAGTTACCAGTCAGCCATTTACTAGTTGGAATATTGCCGCCTTTTTCTGGATAGCCAGGCGTATGACAATCATTACAACCGGTAATCCTCACTACGTATTCTCCGCGGGCTATTGCTGCTGGAGGAGCGCTCTGTGCGAGTGCTCCCAGAGAGAAACTAAGTCCTAGCAATACTAAGATCAATCCTTTATTCATATCTCCCCTACCCTTATTTTATTTACTCATCTCTAAGGCTAGAAAGATTTCTTCGTGCCTATATCCTGTGGTGTCTTTGATAGAACTCAGCCTAGAGGCTTAATGAAAATTGAGCCAAAAGAGGTTTTATCATGCGAACAGAATGCCCATAAATTAGAGATAGGTCAAATTTTTTATAAGCTTGCTCAATATAAAAATTTAGATTAAACAGCTTACTATTGCTCGATCTATTTTAGATAGAAGTGAAAGTTGCTTAAATAGCTGATAGCAGACCATCGGCTCTACTCATCATGGAACCCCTAAGCGAAGTAACTTAGTTCACCAAAACAATTCCAGGCGGCTTCCACTCTCCCTCGCCTGGCGGCAATATGGATGGAGGAGTCTCTTTTGGCCAGTAAAGACGCATAACCATATAGATGGGACCATCGGGCGCTGGCAGCCAATTTGCTTCTTTCGATTTACCTGGCGATTTATTTTGAATGTAGATCGTTATCGATCCATCAGCATTCTTCTTCATCCCCGGCAACATTGGAGAGTTAATCAGATAGCGATTGATTGGATTTTCGATTAAGAGTTGCGTCTTACCATCGTAAATCGTGATGGACCAAAAGGCATTCACCGGTGGAAGCTGACCCTTTGCAAAAGTGAGCGTGTAACTGTGCTTGCTGCCATCCAGTATTTCTCCTTGGCCATCCATTCGAGTTAATGGATACATGGCTTCAACTGAATCGTTTGCATAGATGCCCGCTTTTGCAACAGCAGCACGTTTTAGCCAATCACCATTGAAAAAAGCACGATCCCCACCAGCTAGGCCGCCTACTCTCCACCCATTAAAGTCTTTACCTCCATTTGCAGCCATTTTTTCAATCTTCTCTTCGCCCTCTTTCATGGCTAAAAGAATTGCAGCTTTGTGTTCGGCCGAGAGGTCTTTGAAATCAAACTTTCTGCCAGGTCCGATACCAATACTTGCTAATTTTTCGCGGATGGCATTTTCCTCTGGACTGGCTGGTGCAAACTGAAGCGCAAAGCTGAGATATTCGAAGAAATTGGTTTTCACCATCTCCTTATTGATCTTTGGAAAATCAATTGCTGGCGCAGCAGCTGGAGCAGGTTGTTTGAGATAAGCCGAAAGTACTTGTGCTTTATATCCACTTTGCACCTTAACTACATTGGGCATATCCGCTGCATTAAAAAGTTGAGTGCGATAAATTGCTGCAGAAAATTGGGTTGATGAACGAAAGACTTGTTTAATACCCGCAGGTGTTTCGCCCTGCCAATCAGGCCCAACCACCATATAGTCGCCAGCCTCACTGCCAGTAGCACGGCTACCGATATAACCATAATTAAACGTATTACCATCGCACAACATTACTGCGTAATAACGCTTTTTATCTACTGCAGGCACCGATAACACCATCGGCTCCGATCTCAAATCCATAAACACAATCGAATAAGGAGTATCGCTATTGGGTGAAACTACTGTCGTATCTTTATAGGTAAAGACACGCGCCTCATTATTGATCTTATTAAAGGGGGCTTTGAACTGCCCTGAATCGCGATCAATCGCGTAGTCATACATGACTGCATAGTTCATAACGATCGGAAGCCCGTAGATAAATCCTTCTTCAGCAATCGCTTTTGTCTCAGCAAGACTTGGTACAGGAATGCCCGCTACGGTATCTTTCTTTTCTGCTTGAGAAACGGCATCGTTCTTATTGCCGCATCCAACGCTCATTACCGCCAGGATGGTCGCAATGATTAATCCAATGAAAGCTGAAACTTGGCGATTTTTCATGATGCCATCCCTCTTTTTCTCAAGCAATCTTATTAATACCCCTGCATGCAAGGAGCGTCTCCCACCATCATCGCGTGGTGGGAGACGCGCATAAAACCTAAATCGCTACCGCCGTCAGTAACGCACTACTTTTTAGTGCTAGCGCCGGCGTTGTACTGGTAGTTGCCCTCAAGTTGGTCGAGGACGATGGTGTTAGGCGGGTTGGAATCAGCGGTGGACGTCAGAGTCATATCCTTGTCCAACTTGCGCGATCTAAACTTCCATCCCTCAGGCAAGTTCAGGCGCTTGCCAAGGGTAGGTAGGCTTTCGATGGTGTTCTTGGGATCAATCTTCAAGGACAAACTGAACATGGTGTACACAGCGCCCTCTGGGGTGATCAACTCATACACTGTTTCGCCTGCATTGAAGAAAAAGGTATTGGTTCGCTTAGACACCAACACTTTATAGGAAGGCAGCGTTCCAGTGACGGCTTTGCTAAGGTCAGGAGTTTCGAAGAGACCTAGCACGCGCAAGGGGATCGTGGAAATCACTCTTTCTTTGCAACCATCCCAGGCCGTCCCCGTAATACTGTTCGCTACGAGACGGCGCGGACCATTGAATAAGACGCCATCGCTCCCATATTTCTTTTTCAATTCATCTGCATTCAGCGCACGGAAGCGTGCGTCCATTACGTCATTGGGCGCCTCAAGGTCCTTGCCTAGCGAATTGTAGTAGTAGCCGATCCCGCCGCCATTGGCCTGACGGTTCATGAATAGTATTTCGTAGAATGCCTTGCCGCGCCAGTTCTCAATCTTGATTGGACAGGGGTCCGTCAGAGCAACTTTTTGGTCGGCCAAGGCCGGCGTCATTCCAACTAGCAGCATAAGCGACAGTGCAGCTACTTTGATAGTCATGTCTGTAATTATCTTCATTTAGCTCTCCCGTAAGAAGGTAATAATATGTTCGAGATGATGAGTAAATAATACTCAAAATCAGAAATAAATCCACCCAAATTGCTGAGATTTATTCCTCAAATAAAAAATTACAGCAAGTCCTCAATTTAAGCTTAATGATTCAGATAAAGAAAAACCACCCGAAGGTGGTTCTTGGTAACGATTTTGGTAACAAGGCTGTTGTATTGCCACAAACTCTTGTAATACCTAGTAATTTGGCGGAAGAGGTGAGATCTTCTGATTATATGAAAACTACCTTTTAAGTCAATAGATATATGACTCTTAAGAAGTAACATGGGTTGAAAACATGGGTTGAATGTATGCTAGAGTGTTGTTCATATAGGAACAAACGTGCCCAAGACCTCAAAACCTTCTTATCTCGTTAAACGATACAACACCTACTTTGCGGTGCTCTATGTACCCAAAGAGATTCAATACATTATTGGGAAAGCAAAGTTCTCTAAAAGCACGGGTACAGATAATAAAAGACTGGCAGAAACGATTGCTCAAGTTTATGTAATGGGTTGGAAAGCAGAAATTGAATCTGCGAGATCAAAATCGGATGATCCACTCATTCAATCAGCTAAAGATATTCGTAAATTACTCAAATCCTCCCCTTCTCACTTAGTTCAAGACGCTATAGATGAAGAAATAGCAAAACTTAATTTAGCCAAGAAAGAAATTCATGCAGAAGTCTTTGAACAGATAGCAACTGGAAAAAATCAATACTTAGAAGATGTACTCAAGAACTGGAAGAAGCATGAAGAGGATCGTGGTCTTTCACAAAAGAATATAGATCAAATGTTAAGTGATATTGAAATAATGACTACTCAATTTCCTACAGCACCATTGATTACGGCTAAAAGTGTTGATTTATGGATTAGACATATCGCCAAGAAAGGTAAGCTCTCAGCATCATCCGTAACTAGAATTATCGGATCATCAAAGAATTTCTTTAAATATCTACAGTTCATTGAAGAGATACCACAGACTGAACCAAACCCTTTTGTAGTGCCTATTGAATTTAAGATCAGCAATAAACCAAACTCAAAATCAGTTAATAAAACACAATCTTGGCTACCTTTCTCTCCAAAAGAAATTGTTAGTCTTTATAAAATTGCTTTAGATGAAAATCAAAAGTTAGCAGACTTAATTTTGATTGCCATGTATACAGGAGCCCGTATTGAAGAAATCTGCTCCCTACTTTGTAAAGACATAGATCTTAAAGAAGAAAGCATCACAATCGTTGATGCCAAAACAGAAGCGGGCGAAAGAACGATACCGATTCATCCGTATATAAAAGACAGAATTGAAAAACTGATTGAAGACTCTACTGATGACTATCTACTATCGAGTTTAACTAAGAACAAATATGGAGATAGAGCAAATGCACTTGGTCAGCGTTTTGGTAGATTAAAGACAAGGCAAAAGTTTTCATCAAGACATGTATTTCATTCAATCAGAAAGACATTTACAACAATTCTGGAAAATGCTGGCGTTGGCGAGAATCTAGCGGCAGATATCGTGGGTCATGAAAAACCGAGAATCACATACGGGTTATATAGCGGAGGTGCATCACTAGAAGTAATGAGGGAAGCAATCAAGAAGATTTCGTATGACTTTGGAGAGAAATCATAAAAAACCTCGCTAAAAAGACTCCTAAAGCATATTGGAAACCCTCGGATACAGTTTTAGAACTTATGCAATCTATAACTGTTAGTATTTTCATTATTAAAGTTGAAAACAACAATAGGGATTAATCCATGAGGTTATTGATTTGCCTTCTGTTCGTATTAGGAACAACCCCGGTATTTGCTGACTCGTCTAACTGCTATTCCATAAAAAATCATGATCAAAAAAACTACTGCCTTGCAATGTCAAAGAATCAAGATTCTTATTGCTATTCAATAAGAGAGAATGATTCAAAGAATTTTTGTCTTGCACAAATTAAAAATCAAAAATCATATTGCTACTCAATCAGAACAAATGATATGAAGAATCAATGCCTGAGTTCAGTGCGATAGTTATAGTGGAGGGTCTTAAACTTAAATTACTGTAAGTATTATCAGTATTAATTTGTGTTATTGAATATAGATATTATAAATTTAACTAAAAGGAAAAATATGAACTACTTAAGAGGGCTATTCGCATTTATAGGATTTGCATTACTTATGCTGTCTGCTTTAGGCATTAACCCAGAAGTCAGCAAATTTTTTATAACTCACATAGGTGAATCATTCGGTCTTCTGATCTTGATCTTCGGGATCTTGACACTAAATTTCAAAGACTAATGAAATTTAAATAAAAAACCTCAGATGACCTTCTGCCTTCCAAAGAAGTTACTACAGGTACATAGATGACGTATATTCAAGAAAATAATTTTATAGTATCGGTAGAAGACGAGTTGAGAAATAGAAGATTGAAATGAAGAAAATAATATTTACATATGTTTTATCATCATTGCTATTTGGCTGTGAAAAAAACGCTCAAGAATTTTCGATTGGTGGAACATATGGCAATAAATCTCAAAATCGAGGTAGCGAATTAGATGTAATAGCATTACCGAATAATAGTTACTCAGCACATATAAATGCGTACTATCAATTCGGAAAAATCGATGATGGTATGGTCAATATTTGTGATATTGAAGGGATTCTAAAACCTATATCAGAAAAATCTTATTTGCTATCAGATGAATATTCCAGTGTCATTCTAACTTTTAAAAATACAGGTGTTAACGTTACAGGTGTAAAAATAGAGGGGTGTGGTCAAGGTGTAGAAGATTCTGTAGTTGGCAATTATATAAAAGTCAAAGATAAAAAGTAAATAATGCATCAGCTGTTTTAAAAAATAATTGTGATTCTAATTCTAAAAGATCAACACATTAATTTTAGAAAATAATTAGTTATAAGATAAATAATGAAAATTAAAAAACATTTCTGTGGTCAACCATATGAAGATGGACAGATTATTTGTATAAAATGTAAAAAATCTATTGATCGAAGTATATTTGCTGATGATGAAAAAGAAGGATGGGTCACAACACTTTTAGCATATTCAATATTGATATCTCTTTTAGTTTTCGGTGGTGTAAAACTATATGAATTTTTTAAAGTGACTCCTACAAAAGATGAGAAGCAAAATGTTGGGGATACCAAAAATTCATCATCAATTCCCTCTGTACCGATAATTAATACTTCACCAAATGAACAAAATAAAAAAGGTATTGATGTAGTTTCTCAAGTTCTCAACTATTCTTCGGGATGTGGGGATGATGGATGTAGTGGATACTCTTCATGGGTAGTTAAAGATACTAAAAGTTGTATTTATCAAAAAATAAATTCAAAAGATGGAACAGTACTACAAACAATCAATCTTAATGAGATGGATCCTAAGAGTATTCAAGTTGTAACTATGAATCGTTCGTACACAGAGAGGAAAGAAATTCATGATCCTCAGAAGTATTTCAATATTATTGGATATGACAATGTTGTTCATAACTATCAAACCCAAGAAGTTCAGTATATGGGAAGAGAAATCTTTAGGAGTGAGAACTTAGATATGAATAGACTTCAGAGAGGTTGGAGTCTTATCTATTCAAAATATTGTTCGGGAACTAAAAAAGCTTTTTGAGATATTTTCATAAATCAACTATATGAGAACCCTAGTTTTGAGTGGTATGTCGAACCTAGAAATACCACTTTTAGATAGGTTTTAAACAGATGGTTAAATTCACCATTACTGAACCTATGTTTCCCATCAAAAAAGTCAAAGTAAAGAAGTCATTAGATGACCTCCTATCCTCCAAAGAAGTCATCACAGGTAAAGAAGTGATTCACAATCTCAAAGAACTAGAGAAACGACAGAAAGAGTTTGAAAAATCGGTGGAAGAAGAATTGAGGAATAGGAGAGGGAAATGAAAAATAAGTTTAGTCAAATTGCAGTCATTTTAATTGCTGCGACAACTCTTTTAACAAGCTGCGAGAAAAATAGAATTGATGAAACCAAAGATAATAAGCAGGTACAGAATTTAATTATTGAGAAATATAAAAAACAAGGTGAAGTCCAAGTTATATCATCAGATCTAATAATATTAACAAAAATTGAAACCAATAGAGATCAGGATTACAAAGAAAGAATGGGCGCCCCTTATCAATGCGTCATTACTAGTCAAAGTTTTATTCGATTATCTGATTTAAAAGAACTTGTTTATTCAGATGTATTTAATTATGGAAATACTGAAAAAATAATTAACTCAATTGTAAATAATGCAGAAACAATTGGATTAAACGTTAAAGAAATTAACAGAAAAGATATTCAAGAATCATTGGATAACTTGAGCTTTAGCATGATCAATAAAAATGAATTTAATTTCATAGAGTATGAACCAATTCATTTATCGTGTGACTCAACAATTTTTGCAAAAAATTTACCATTTAAATCAATTGAACCATACTTAACAGATTGGTTTAAAAGGCAATTCCAATAAAAATTACATCCAGCAAGTCATCACGGGCAAAGAAGTGATTCAGAATCCTGAAGAATTAGAGAAACAATGGAAAGATTTTGCAGAGTCAACAGAGGGCGAATTAAGGAAAAGGAGAAGTAAATGAGAAAATTAATAAGAAAATCACTTATTACACTTATATTTTTAATCCCATCTATTGCAATTGCTGCGGCATACCTAGAAATTAGTATTAAAAATGAAATTGACATGAAAGATGGATCTTACATTGCTAAAGAGTATGGTGGTCAAGGTCGTTACGCATTAATTAATCATAGTCATGGGAGATTTGAAGGTGGTGATATTGCAAATGCGGAATGTTCAGAGGGATATGTCGTGTCAAAACTTCCATCAAAATTCTCAAAAATTTCTAAATTTTTAAAACAAAATGACTTTGTATTTACGAATTGTAAAGAAGGTTGAGACTTATAAAAATTAATAACGATATAAACAATAGAAATACTTTGAAGAATCAGTGGAGGTGGAGTTGAGGTATAGGAGAGAAGGTATTAAATAGTTATTTTTCTATTGCTTCTGGGTCTTAATTTCTGATCAAGATTTTTACCATTTCTTTTTGCAAGTTTTCTTATGTTTTCACATGCCACAAAATATGAACTTACTGCTTCTCGAGCTACAGCTTTAGAAATTGTTCCATTTCCATGAATAATTTTTCCTCTTAAGGATTTTGCTCCTCCCTCACCAAGTATTAGAGTTAAATTTCCAATAATTTTGTCAAATGAAGCATTTTTAATGGAAATTCCAACCTCTTGATGCCAAATCTCATCTAATCCAACTAGCTTATTGTTCGATAGGAGGAGATAAGTTGACTCAAGTTTTTCTCTAAGTGATTTAGAGGGCGCGCTAGAGAGGGTAAGGATTGCTCGCTTAATAGTCCATTCAAAGTGGACTGATGCAAGAATTAATGCGATAGTCGGATCATTCTCAAGCAGAGAGTTGATATATCGCTCACGATTTTCACTGCCATACCCAACTGAAAACAAGCTAGTCATTGCTGAATCCTTAAACATGAAATAGCGCGATAGTAAGTCGCCTTCGTTACAATTTAAAATTTAAATTGAATTACTATTTAACCATTACAAACCCAAAACTGTTATCGCCAGTGCCTTCATAAGAATCTAGCTCCCATTTAATTTCTTTTTCGTCATAAGTAATTGAAGAAATCATTTCCCTATCGCCTAGTTCATAGTCAATACGCCCGTAATGGACTTTGAACTTTTTAATATCGAAGTCTGACTCCAATTGAATTTCCCCTGTAATGTAACAATCTTCTAAGCCTTCATAGCCCACTACATAAATGCCTTTTTCTTTGTCTTTAAATGAATCGGAAGCCTTTTTATCCAACTTTAGATTTTTCTTTGGGATTACCCCAGAAAATACTTCGTTAGAGTCATCATCCTGAATAAGCAATTCAAGGTAATCAGTCGCAGTCATCCCAGACTCATAAAAACCAAATGATGCACGGCATCCCGGCTCAAAAGGCTGCATATTTTCAGGGATCTGTTTTTCCTCTGCATAACGATCATCTAACGCATATTCTTCAAGATCAAGTTCATTTGTTTCAAAATATTCATAAATCTCTTTAGTGACTGGCTCGATACACAGATAAGCACCATCACCTCCCCCGCATGAAATCGTAAATTTGAGGGTAATTGGGGTCGTTTTCATTTCCACACTAGAATCTTTTTTTCTGGCCATTTTTATCAAATTTTTATAACTATAATTACATAATCTTCAGTTTTATTAATAAATCTATCAATCACTTTTTGACACATTTGAAGATATATATCACCAGTCTACTTTTTCTATTTCCAACTTACCTTTGAACCATATTTCCTTGATTTTTAGATCCCAACCATCTTCTTTAAGGCCGTCATGAAACTCATTTTCATAAATGGAAATGATCTTTTCTTGTTGTAATTTAGAAATATCAGATAAAAATTCATACGAACAGGTTGGATCTTTGAAGTGTTCTTCATTTATCCAAAAGTCAGAATTGTTGACATCAATGCCTGCCTCTTCTGTATAAGAGTCATCAAGATAAGGCTCTAAGTCAACAATTACATATCCTGAATCATATGTAGTTTTAATTAGTAATTGATGTTGATTCTTCTCCCATCTTTCAATCTCTATAATTTTATTGGGCTCAGTAATGGAGATTTTATGACTCATATCTTCATCCTCTTCACCCTCATTTTCTTCATCTTCTTTTTTAAGACGTTTTAAAAATTCTTCGATTTCTTCATCTTGTTTCTTAGCCATAAAGATTCACCAATTTGTTATTTAAAAAATTATATAAATTACATAAATTAATATACTTTATCTTCCACAATAAAGACAACATAGTGCTTCTTTTTAGATAATTTTTTTATGATTTGAGCCAACTCTTGTAAGTCAGACTGTATGGAGGAGTCTTTCATCTTAGGATTGAAGAAATAGGAATACACTGATTCTTTAACAAGGTGGTCCACAATTTGTTTGTTCATATTGTCTCCAGACCATTTAATACCGTTGTAATGCCTTTTTCCTCTATTTCATCTAATAGGGTTTGAATAGCAATTCGACCTAGTGTTGTTTTAGGAATTCTGGTGGATTTGGCAGTTTGATTGAGTCTATTGGATAGATCATGGGACAGGCGCAATGGGAACTGAATATTGGGTGTAGCTACGGCATTTAATTGGTGCATTTGGGATCCTTTAATGATGGAATTAATCTAAGACCAATCGCCAAAGCCAGTCTTACGATGGCTATAGCGACTAGTTAATAAAAACTTGGTCTTATTGGGTATTTATGTGACTTGGAACTATTAGATAGATAGTGATAACTCTGGAATCACCATTTCCAAATAGAGGCAGGAATAGGATTCAATGTCTTTTGGGGAGGAGTCTTAATTCATGACTTCACTGCGTTCAGTCATTTGATACTGCGTATCAAGGTTCTATTGGTTGGAGCAGGAAATGGATTCAAATTCAAAAGCGGACATACTTACTTATCCAATTTTTTAATGATTTCAGCAGATATTTTGGTATATATGAAGATATATTTTGCATGTTTACCACTTTCACCATTCCCAAGACCCCTCCTCCAAAAAATTTCCTAGATTTACAGTTACCGATACTGCAATTTGACCTAGGAAGAATCTTTTTTATGCTCTAAGTTCTCTAATATCCTGCTCACGCAGTGTAGTAAAGTACTTTTCATCCTCATCAATCACATCGCTGACATCCAATACCTCATTCAGAGATTCTGTGATCTCAGGATCCTCAAAGCGAATCCATCCTTTATTTCTATAGTCAGATAGTGTCTCAACCACCCTATCAAAATCTGATTTAGGCAAATCACGAACAATACTGATTTCAAACCTGTTTATCTTATTGATAACCCTTGATAGAGTAAGTGGTTTAGATCTCAAAGACGGTGGATTTAGCAACTTGTTCTTAGCAAGAACCGAGGACTTATTCATCATTTTCTTAAGATGCTCAAGTGTTGTCTCCTTAGAAAAGGAAGTTCTCACCACATATCTCTCAAAATCGTCAGCATCTAGAGTCGCCATTTCATAGAGCACCGAGAATGATGATGGCAACTTGTCCATATAGAGTCTAAATTTATCGGCATTTCTGCCAATAGACTTGTATTTTCTGAAAGTTGAACCCTTTGAGTCTAAATGTACAGACGTGCAGAAATACTCCAAATCACTATCAGAAAGCTCTTTTGACTTGAATTTCGTATAAATCTCATAGACCGCCTCGCCCATATTCAAAATACCCTCAATAGCGTTTTTAGTCGATTGCTGATATCTGCGAACATATTCATCTGCAATATTCTTATTAGTTATAACCATAGCTGTACCCATAACGCTCTCCTTTAATTAATTGATAAATTTTGAGCAAAAAAGGTTCCATTCCAATGAAGGAATAACAAATTTTGCTTAATTCGATTTACTTAAAAAGAGTGACTTTGGTGTAATTATTGGTTGTCACTATCTCGTGGTTTCGGAGGGCATTGGAGCGCTCTTATGGGAAGCACGATACATCTACTACTGTGAACCTATTGTAGCAAAAAACAGTCTATTTGTCAATATCTACATGGGTTTCGTGGCATTTACGCACTTGAAAATTAGATAAAAATCAGGGAAATTTTGTTCTTAGTGAGAACAAAATAGGTGTTCAGAAAGTCAAAAAAAATGCCCCTGATTTAACGCTATCAGGAGCATGATTTTTAATAGACTTTGAAGTGTTCAGTAAGTTGATACTATAACTACGCTGCTTTAGTATTTAATTTACAAATCTCAACTAGCCTATCGCGCTCCTTCAGAACTTTTAAAATATACCCCCCATCTTCTCCAGATTCTCCGGCACCCACATAAGACCTTAGTCCATTTTCCAGAGAGCCAGTTTGAGCTATGAAATACTTGAGAATATATGCACCTATGCGAATATTTACCTCAGGGCGCGCTGTTTGGCTTGCGCCGCCATAAGGCAAATACTTATCTAAATGGATTGATGTCATTACCTGCATTAAACCCTCTGCGCCCGCTGTGCTTCGCAAGTTAGGATTAAAATTTGACTCAATAGACATTACTGCCATCAGCAAAATTGGATCGATCTTTACTTCCTTGCCAACAACAACTGCATTAGATACGTATTCGTCCATTTTTTGGCGATCAACGAGATACTTATTTGCAAAATACTCCGAGACAGCCCTCTGGTTTCTTATAGACCCCAATAAACTACTATCCAGTGCCAAGGGATCTAATTTTGTAGCCGAGATCCTATCAGAAAGATGCGCTATTGTAGGAACTTTCAAATAGGCAACATCAGGCTTCAATAGGGCCATGCCTTGATATCCCTCCGCTTTATCGTCTTGCGATCCTTCGAGAGTAAGCTCTAAACCATTGCGCCAAATAAGAGAGCGGGCATTATCAGGGACTAAAAACTTTGCTCCATCAAAAAATCCAGAGCCAGTTCCACTTCCAGAGAGCCATAAACCCACAAGCACAAAAATGGCAATAAACATAAGGCTCTTTGCTACAGAGGAGCCGACTTGGCATAACTCTATAAATATGGAGCGAATGCTTTTATCGACTAATTCATAGTCAAACCGTACCGACCGGAAACTCATCAATCTAACTTTAATCATATTTTTAAGTGCGCATCGAAATAATGTTGCATTGCACAAATTATAAAAGATGATGAATCTTATAAACCTTCATATAACAGGTCAAGTATATTAAATATAGCTTTAATGACTTTTAGGTCTAATAATACATTAAATAAGTAAACCAAAAGTAACGTCTGATAATAAGTCTAGTATATTCATGGACTTATAACTGAAAGTAGTGGACAATTTCATTTAGTGAAATAATTTAGAAAATTCTGTTTTTTTATATTTATTCAATAAAAACACTATATGTAGTGTAATTTTTTGGCAAATAACTACCAGTCGTATATAGAAGAATCTACTCAAAAAAAAGAGTTAACCATATCTGTGACTTGAGCTGGGCCTACTTATTTAAATTCATTAACTGAAAACTCTTGCTGAAATCTCTGGCGCTCTTTTGATACCCGTCAACAGTAAGGTGAGTTAAGTCCCTTGCCATCAGCGGTGGAGAATGTCTAACCCAGCGATACGCCCCGCCGACGCCACCCATTTCATCCTGCCAATTCCAAAATGAACACCCATAACTATTCCCTATATTTTTCTGAGCCTGGCTAATCTCATAGTGAACCTTCGAAAAGGTCAGTAAATCGTTAGGAGAAGCTGATTGCTGTTTTGATTTTTTACGCGACCGCTTAACCAAAATACCTCTATCGGTGGGACCAATTAGTATGCAGGCTGAATCTGGATATATTTGCCTCATATTAGCCAACTGCGCTTTTAAATTCTCACTATAGAGCGCAAGGTTAAAGGGGCGCTGGTTCCCTTCATTTGTGCCATATTCAAAAATAATAAGATCATAAGCACCCATGCCATGTGCTAAGAAATGGCCAGGGCTTATATTCTTCCAAGATAATCCTGTAGCACCAGGAATGCCAAAAGTATCAAAATATACTCCCGCAGCCTTAGTAAATTCAGGAATAAATCCATCAATACTTATAGACCCCTTTACAAGTCTTAGTTTTAAGACCGAGAAACTGTTATCTGAATTAATTTTTACCAATCCTAAATTTGATTTATTTAAAAGTAACTCTTGCTCTGGTCCACCATCAATGGATAATGAAATCGTTGCTGGCGATTCTGAAGCAGTTATTGTGTACAAAATATCCAAGCTCTTTAGTTTTGCATCATTTTTTGCCCGACCAAAGTCTACCCATATATAACTATCACCAACACTAGATGTCATCTTTGCGAGACCTCTTGAAAATTCAACGCCAGCAGAGCCCCGATATGCATATTCATATTTCCATGCAGGACCAACACAAACTTTATTAACTGGAAGACGCACTCCAGAACGACCCATCAAGGGAGGTATAAACGTTGGCAAAACATTTTCTGGATTGGCGACAAAACTCTTAATAAGTTCATCTGAAAAAAACCTTGCTGCAGCATGGCTATCACCCCACAGCCCAATACGCAAAGGAGAAGAGTTTAATTTAGCCAATAGTGGAGATAAAGTCTCATTATGAAAATCCGGCTCTTGCGGTAGATTCAGCGCAGCAACTTCTTCATCACTTGGGGGCTCAAGCACATCGACCACTATCGATGGCTTTGAGAATGAAGGCGCTTTTGACTTAATTACAGGGCAGACCAACCCATATCCAGATGCGCCTGTGGATAGATTAATGGTTTGGGAGTTTGCAAAGTTTATAAAGAATATAAAAAACCCCGAGGAAAGAATCTTAAGATAGTTCACTTAGCATTTGACCCTGTAATTACGCTTACTAATTTAGTAGAAATAATCCTAAGTCCCTGGGGTGAAAAGTGAGTTCCATCAGATGCCCGAACAACTACCTCTTTTCCATTTGAATCAAATATATAGTTTTTAAAAGGATGCTCTAGATTCCCTAATAGATCTTCTGTAGAAATGAAATTGAAGCCATATGCACTCATCTCTTCCTTAAAAATCTTATTCTGAATGACCGCTCCTTTATGCAGCCTATCCTCCCTCATTGAAGGGAGGCCTATCCATATAATTTTGACACGACTAAAAGAGGCAAAATCTAAAACCTCCCTTACTCGACTCCGATACTTATCTTCCCACTCTGGAGATGGAAATTTAAATCTTTGCTTGCCATCAACAATATCCCAGGGATCATTTGGACCTAAGAATATAACAACGCAATCAAAGTGCTTCTTTGTAATTTGCTCCTTAATAGTAGCTGGCCAGTCCAAATATCGATTAACTGTGAGTCCTGTACTTTGTTTGCTCAAATCTTCAAAATAGCCTTCTGGGTGGATTTTTCGTAGGCTTGAAATTGCAACTGGTGCAATGCCTTGCATCATAGAATCGCCAGCAAATAGGATGCGAACTTCAGGACTTAGATCGAGAGAATTATTTGACTGATCAGACTTCTTATTAGATGAAGACACTCTGATTCCACTAGAATTGTCAGACTTTATAGGCGGATCAATATCAGAGTTTGAGTTTTTACTAGATAGGACTTTTTTTAATTTTATCGATGGTTGAAATAAGGCGTCAGGAAAATATTCGCTTAAGGTTACATGATATTGAGTGCTCAGATAGGCATCAAGTGAGTCCAACCAAAGAAAAGTGTTCAGAAGAATTACTGTAGCAGCTATAAAAAAAATATTTGTTTTCTTGGCGTTCATATTAAAAGCGGTAATAAATAAAATTAGGTACGCCAGATGGGCCTAATAAAACTAGTAAAAAAGAAAAAAGTAGGATAATAAGACTCAATGTGATGGTCTTGGTAGATTTAATTACCTCTATAAAAAAATCTTGGATCCTCTGGGCGTTAACGCTAGCAACAAAAAACACAGCTGTGAAAAAAATAAGGGCAAGAAAATTTAGACTAAAGGCAAATTTAAATTTAAGTGCGGAGCCTATAAGTGTTAAAGCATTATCAATCGTGGATGACCTAAAAAATATCCATGCAAATCCAACAAAGAGGAGCGTAAATATGCGCGACAGAATGATGGGAATTTTTACATGCAGAAATCTATGAGATACGTTCAAGTAAACAGCCCCAAAACCGTGCAAAATACCCCACAAGATGAATGTATAGCTAGCGCCATGCCAGAGGCCACTTAAAACCATAGCAGCCAAAAGATTAAACTGCTCCCGAACAAAACCCTTTTGATTTCCGCCTAGAGGGATATATACATAGTCACGAATAAATGTTGATAGAGAAATATGCCAGCGACGCCAAAAGTCTTGCAGATTAATAGCTAAATATGGCTGCATAAAATTGATTGGCAATTTATATCCAAGCAGGAATCCCAGACCAGTAACAATTAAAGTGTACCCAGAAAAATCAAGAAATATCTGAAGTGAATATCCCAAGACTGCAGAAAAGACTGAAATAAAATTTTGAGCCTCGGGATATTCAAATACCTTATAAACAAAAGTATTTTCCAGCCAATTAGCAAAAACTAATTTTTGTAATAGCCCCAGTAGGATGAAGTAAATAGCCTTACTAACTTCTATTGGTGAACCGACATTTGGTCCTGATAGTTGTCTAAAAAAGTCTTGGGCTCGAAAGATTGGGCCCGCAAATAAAGTGGGCCAAAATGATAGGTACAAAGTTGTATCAATGACTGAGGCTTTTTCACTCGGATTTTGATATCTCCAGGTGAGGTATGTAATAGCTTGAAATGTAAAAAAGGAGATCCCAGCAGGTGCCACAATATCTAAAGCAGGTATAAATACATTCAATCCTAAAAAGTTAAGGATCGATAATGATGTTTGTCTAATCAGTTCAAAATATTTAAAAAATATTAAGACAAGAATTAACACCATAAGACCAATAGCAAACTCTAGAACCCTCCTACGATTTAGACTGGTAATCGATATCCATCTACCCATCAACCATAAATAAAGGCAAAATAAGAGCAACACCAATGCAAATATTTTAGAAAAACAAAAATAAATAAAAAAACTTATAGATGTAAGAAAGATTGATTGTATTTTTTTTTGGCTATTAAGTGCCCAATAAATTGGGAAAAAAATAATGGAAAAAAATGCAAATTCTGGGGATAAAAAGCTCATAATTTGCAACTATATGAAATTAATTGGATATTACACAATCATAGCAAATTGGCTATGATTAAATACCTTAATTGTATTTGAGACGATCATGGAAGATCGCATTAAAAATTCATTCTAGATGCCGGAATACTTATTCCGTATAAATTTGATAGCCTATCCATTAAATGTAAAGCTCTCTCTTTTCTTATCTTTATATTTCGGCATAGTCATCTCAAATTTACCATCCTTGATAACTATATCCGCAATACCGGAGCAATTGCCAAATACATCGGTAGTATTGACATTGGCACCCAACAAAGTTATCCATCGAAAATTGCCGTAACAACCTTTTTCTCCATCATCAACCATCACCAATATATAGATATTATTATTCAACTCAATTACCTCATCAATCCGAACTCTATTTTTTGCTTGAATTGACGGGATTAATGGCGCATCTTTATAAATGAATAATGCCTTATCTTTTTCATTCAATACACCAATGTCTCCATACTTTGTTTTCCTTTGGTCCTCACGCCTGTATACGCCAGATCTCGCATAGGTTTCATCGTCATTAGATGAAATCCCAGTTTGGGCTTTCCCAATCATATCGCCCAGCCTCTTAAGCGACTTATCTCTTGCTTCCAATTCAAGTAATCTGTCTAACGCAGATTGACTTCCAGTATCAGACGCCAATTTCAACCATCTTAAGCCCATATCCTTTGCATTAAAAAATGATTTATTCTTTTCGACAAGTCTGACGTTTGGAAAATATTCTAAGTCGGTTAGATAAAGGCCAACAGCATGCTGTGCGGATATATTACCGTTCAAAGCAGACATCTTGAAATACTTATATGCCTGAGCAGGATCTTTCTTTACACCCTCACCTTTATGTAAAGCACTTCCATATCTGAACTGTGAGTCAGCATCACCATTATCAGCAGCCTTTTTAAACCAATTTGCCGATTGCTTTAAATCTTTATTAACACCAATACCGTTGTAGTACATATTTGCAACGTTATATTGTGATGTTATCTCCCCTCCATTGGCTGACTTTAGATACAAGGAAAAAGCTTTTGCTTTATTTTGTTCCACGCCATAACCATTGCTATACATAGTTGCGACCCAAAATTGAGCGTCTGGATCATTTTTATCGACATACTCGCTCCATATTGCAAGGGCTTTACCATAATCTTTCCTAGAGTAAGCATCCTCAGCATCTTGTTTAGTAGCAGCAAAGGCTGAAAGATAAGTAAATGCAGCTAATATGATCAATATTTTTTTCATTATCCTTACTCTTGAAAGATTTTCTAATTAGATGAAGATGAAAAGAAAAAGAATCCCCTGCCTATAATTGAGGTAATAAAAAAGAAAATGATGATATATCCGATCATTGTGAATTCCCCACAACTAGAGATGAAGTCTTGATTACTCTGAATGCATTGATTCAATAGATTGGGGTTTCTGTAATGTTTTGCTATGTAATCAATTACAGACTCTGCCTCAATTGATCTAAGACAAACAAGAAAATAGTGGGCAATTCCAGCTGCAATTGAGTCCATAAAAACCTTACGCTTAATTGTGTATTGAGAAAGTTAAAAAAACTAAAAGGCTTTCTTTGCGCCCCTGCATTGACTAGCTATAACACCCCAAGCTCTTCTTAATCGATCTATTGAGCAGGATGAACTATCACACTGAAACCAATCAGGTAAGCCTTCAACTCTTGACTGGTATTTTAAATATGCGTCACCAGTAAACCATTGATTTCCAATTTTATAATTAGGGTAGTTTCCATTTAGCTTGTAAAAAGCAACTCGTGAAATGTCCCCTTTGTTTAAATCGATGATTTGATCTTCTTCATTTTTATTTCCCGCACTTCCTGTATACATTGCAGTTAATGCGTTTAGCATTGAAACCTCAGCAGGGGTTTTAGATTTATCAAGTGCCAAACCATATATACACTTTCCGCTTGTTATGTCTATTGGATAAAAAAATTGGTACCCTGAGGAGTCTTCTTTTGTACCACTTGCATAATTAAGCGCTTGTGAAACAATATTTTTTTGTGCAAGAGTTCTTTTTTTAGCAATATTTTCTTGAGACTCCTGAGTACTTCTTTTTTGCGCAAGTTCTTTTTGTTTTTCTTTTTCCGATGGATTTGGTTTATTTGACTGATTTGATTGCGAAAGATAAGCATTCATTTCATTTGCTGAAAGTACTTTTACAATTCTTCCCTCCGAGACAATAACTCCTCCGTTAAAGTTTTTCGAGTATTCCCGAGTATTTCGATAAACCATTCCGCTTGTAGATCCACCCACTGGAACGTATGCATTGCCTTTGCCTGCCCACATAAGATCAAAATCCATGCCAACCTGTGGATCTGAAATTATAGAAACACATCCAGCAATTGCAAATATAGTTAACACGGTAATTATGAATTTCTTCATTTGGTCATCATTTATTAAATTTTTATTTGAGTCAATTTAATATAAGAATCTACATTTGATCGGCGACTAGACATTGTGACTTATCTAATGGCGGTAATACTGCATTAAGCTTTGATACTGAAAATTCAGAATGAACCGAATCAGAAAACTTTACGGATAAGCTTTTAGCATTTCGCAACTTATCCCAGAAAAAGACAAAGTTTTCTGAACATACTTTACAGTCGTTATTTAAGTACTCGTTGCGATATTCTATTGAGTCGATTATGAAAGTAATTTTTTCACCTTTTTTCGCATCGGGATCTTTTCCTAAAATTGTTGCAGATATGCTTGCAGCTGCATTACTTGGACATGCGATATAAACCTGATTCCCTGGTCCGTTATCAATAAAATATTCTATAGTTCCTTGCCCAAATCCTGACTTCCATTCACCCTGAACTGCAGAAATCTTTTCCGATTTTCCGCAACTGATCAATACTAATATCAACGATATTGATGCAATTACCTTCAGATTTATTTTCATTTTTATAATTTTAGAAATTATGCGTCAAATCTTTTGGAGATCAAAATGGGGATTTGTAATAATGGTTTTTTCACTTTTAATTTCCCTATCCTCAAGGTTTGCTAATTCTTATTGGTTATTAAATCTACCACTATATTATGACTATCCACAATCCTCATCTACCCCCTCTTTTGCTCTCTAAATTAGTTTTTACTTACAAGACGGAATAAACAGTCCCAATGCCTACTTTGCAAGATTTTGCTATTTGCCGAATACTCATACCGTTTGCATGCATTACCTTAATTGCTGATCTCATCCCATCATTCATCTTGGTTGGTCGACCAATATGAACCCCTGATGCTTTTGCTCTTTGCTGCCCTGCAATAACCCTTTCTCGAATTAGATTTCTCTCAAACTCCCCTATTGCTCCAAATACTGAGAAGATCATTCGCCCGCTAGGTGTTGTTGTGTCCATTCCCTGTTGCATAAAGAATAGATCAATCTTCATTGCTTGAAGTTCATTGAGTATTTCAACTAGATGCTGAAGACTTCTACCCAATCGATCTATTGACCAGCACATGACCACCTCAAACTGTCTTTTAGTTGCCATCTTCATCATTTCTTCTAGTGCGGGTCGATCTTTTCTTGATTTGGCGCCCGATATACCGTTATCAATAAACTCTGAAATGATTTCATAACCCATACGCTCAGCGACCGCTCGAAGCTCCCTGAGTTGATTATCAGAGGTTTGATGTGTGGTTGACACTCGACAATACAGACAGACTTTTTTCATCTCCAAACCCCTTCTAAATGCGTTCTAGAAGTGGTGGAAGGTAAAGGTTCTGGTGGGGATTACAAGGTTGTTCTTAGTGAGAACAAATCAACTCATGACATGAGTTGAATACATGGGTTGATTTAGTTTTTTGAGGATCACGCAAGTCATTGTATTTAAAGACTTTTATAGCTTATTAGACTAGCTGGCGGAAGAGGTGAGATTCGAACTCACGGAGGACTTTCATCCTCGCCAGTTTTCAAGACTGGTGCATTCAACCGCTCTGCCACTCTTCCATTTGCTTGAATCAGATCGATTCAAGCACCAGATTATAAAGAACTTTTGATTTGCCCTTCTAAATGCTTGGCAATAGCAAGGCTTGAGGTTAATCCGGGCGACTCAAAGCCATATAGATTAAAGAGTCCCTGTAGTTCGTGGTCACTTGGTCCGTTAAAGCAAAAATCGCCAGCAGGTGTATTGGGTGGGACGATTTTTGCCCTCACCCCTGAATAATCAGGCTGCAAAGTACCATCCTTGAGCTGTGGCCAATATCGGCGCACGGCCTCATAGAACCCTTCCCCTCGCTTGGGGTCAACTGTGTAATCAACTTGGTCTTCAGTGTCTATTTCGAGCCACTCCACATCAGGACCAAATTTAGCCTGACCACCCATATCTAAAGTGAGATGAACGCCCAATCCGCCAGGCTCAGGAATGGGATATATCAAATGGGAAAAAGGCGATTTACCAGAGAGGGAAAAATAATTGCCTTTTGCAAAGTACGCTTTTGGAATTTGCTGCTGTGATAGTCCTGCAATTTTTTGGGCAACTGCTGGCGCACTCATGCCAGCGCAATTAATAAGGATTTTGGTATGCAGTCTCATTCCATCAGCGCCCCCGATTTCTAATTCGAAACCATCTTTGGCATTTTCACCAATGGGCTTGGCACTCATCAACGGTGATTGATATGCCACCATTCCACCGGCATCCTCAAAACCCCCTAAGAGCGAAAGCATGTAGCCATGGCTATCTACAATGCCAGTACTCGATGACAGAATGGCGGCCACACATTGCAATTGCGGCTCCAATAATTTCGCTTCATCACCGGAGATGATTTTGATCGCAGGTACATGATTGTTTTGAGCCTTATACAAAATTGCCTGCAAATCATCTAATTGTGTTGCATCAGTAGCAACGATTAATTTGCCATACGGCTGAGTCGCTACTTGATGACTGCGACAGTACTCGTAAAGCAAACGATTGCCCTCTACACAGAGCTTGGCTTTCAGCGAATCTTTGGGGTAATAAATGCCTGCATGGATCACTTCGCTATTGCGTGCGCTACTCACCGTGCCGAAGGCGCTCTCTCGCTCCAACAAAATCGTTTCTCGACCCTGTAGGGCCATTTCTCTAGCGATTGCAAGGCCAATAACACCCGCACCGACGACTACACAGTCAACCCGCTCCATTTATCCGTCCTAGGGCATCGTTTATCTTTAAATTTACCGAAATCGTAACATTTTCAATGTTTTAGTGGGTTTGAGGTACTTCTTGATAAAATCTATATATGTCTTCAAAACCGGCTAAAGAGAGCCTTCATTCCATATTTTGCGCTCAGGATATCGTTCTAGATACTGCCTATCAGGGTATTGATAGCAAAAGCTGGAAATCCCTCTTTCGCCAGGCCAGAGAGTCCCATTTAGAGCAATTTATTGAAGACCTATTTGCCGGTAAAGCGGTGAATAACTCAGAAAATCGCCCCGCTCTACATTCTGCCCTCAGAAATTTAGAGAAAAAACCAGTATTTGCGAATGGTCAAGATGTCATGCCTGAGGTGGCCGACGTTTGGCGTCGCATTGAAGGTTTATGTAACAAATGGGTTGGCGTAACGGATGTCATTCATATTGGGATTGGTGGCTCTGACTTTGGTCCTCGCCTTGCCATTGAGGCTTTAGCCCATGTACCCGATATTGATAGTCGCGGCATGCGCATGCACTTCCTTGCCAATATCGATACAGCCGAATTAAATCGCATTTTGCAACGCGCGCACGCCAATAGCACCCGTGTCATTATTGTCTCCAAGTCATTCACTACGCTTGAGACCAATATGAATGCCAAAGCAGTTGTGAAGTGGCTGAAAGATAGTGGTCGCAATGATGTGCAGATCTCCCAAGCATTGTTTGCAGTTACCGCAAACGTCAGCGCTGCGGAAAAATTTGGAGTAGCTAAAGATAACATTTATCCATTCTGGGATTGGGTTGGAGGACGCTACTCTGTTTGGTCTGCAGTCGGCCTGCCAATTGCGCTGCAATATGGATTCGACACTTTTAAAGAATTCTTAGCTGGTGCCCAGTTTATGGATCAGCACTTTAAGTCAGCGCCGCTAGAAGAAAATCTTCCTGTCATCATGGCACTCTCTCTGATCTACCAACAAAAGAAGCACCACATTAAATCCTATGCCGTGATTCCGTATGCTGATGCTTTAGATTGGTTTCCGAGGTGGTTGCAACAGCTAGATATGGAAAGCAATGGCAAAAGCGTTGATCGACAAGGTATGCCGGTCAAATACTCATGTCCCGTCGTATTTGGTAGTTCCGGAAGTAATGCGCAACATTCTTATTTCCAACTATTGCATCAGGGCCTTGATGTGATTCCAATCGACTTCATTGCAATTCGGGAGCCGATGAGTCATCTTGCTGAAGCGAAAGCGCATCACCGTATTTTGCTATCGAATTGCCTAGCTCAAGCGCAAGCTTTAGCGAATGGCAAACAAACAGAGAATCCCAACAATACTTATCCTGGTAAACGACCCAGCAATTTGTTGATTCTCCCTAAGCTGAATGCTTTTTATCTCGGCGCATTACTAGCCCTCTATGAGAGTCGCACTGCCGCTCTTGGCGCTCTATGGAATATCAATAGTTTTGATCAGCCCGGCGTTGAATTAGGGAAAGTGCTCGCTAAACCCATTGAGGTAGCCCTCAAAAATGGTTTGGCCGTACAAGCAGATGACAACATTGATGCCATCACTGCTCAACGCATTAATCTCTTTAATCATACTAATGTGAACTAGCTGACGCTATTTCAAAAGTTAGCCAAAGGAAGCCTCATGCAATTGTCACCAACTATTTTCAAAGCTTATGACATCCGCGGAATCATTGATGAGACTTTAGACCCTTCAATCGCTCAGTTGATTGGTCAAGCCTTTGGTACAGAGATGCGTGAGTTGGGTGAGACTGATGTTGTCATCGGTCGTGATGGTCGCCTCTCTGGTCCAAGCTTGATAGAGGCCTTAACGGATGGCTTACTCTCTACTGGCATTAATGTGATTGACTTGGGCATGGTCGCTACACCGATGGTGTACTTCGCAGCTAATCAAACGATTGATGGTAAGAAACCGAAATCTGGCGTCATGATTACCGGCAGTCATAATCCCCCCAATTACAACGGCTTCAAAATGGTTTTAGGTGGTGCAGCGATCTATGGAGATCAGATTCAGGCATTAAGGAAGCGCATTGAAGCCAAGCAGTTTGCTACCGGAAAAGGTCTACGCAGCACTTTTGATATCTTCCCAATGTATTTGCAACGCATTATTGGTGACGTCAAACTTGCCCGCCCTATCAAGATTGCCATTGACTGCGGTAACGGAGTTGGAGGCGCATTTGCAGGACAACTCTTCAGAGCTTTAGGATGCGAAGTAGAAGAGCTTTTTTGCGAAGTTGATGGCAAATTCCCCAACCACCACCCTGATCCAGCCCATATTGAAAACTTGCAAGACCTCATTCAGAATCTGCAGACTACCGATAATGAACTCGGACTTGCCTTTGATGGTGATGCCGATCGTTTGGGCGTTGTTACCAAAGATGGTCAGGTGATTTTCCCTGACCGCCAAATGATGCTGTTTGCCAAAGATGTGCTCTCACGCAATCCTGGTGGTCAAATTATTTATGACGTCAAGTGCACGCGCAATCTTGCTACTTACATAAAGCAATATGGCGGCGAACCGTTGATGTGGAAAACAGGTCACTCATTAGTGAAAGCCAAACTTAAAGAGACTGGTGCTCCGCTGGCCGGAGAAATGAGTGGGCATATTTTCTTTAAAGACCGCTGGTTTGGCTTTGATGATGGTCTCTATACAGGGGCACGACTATTGGAGATTCTCTCTAAGGAAACAGATCCCAATCAAACCCTAAATGATTTACCAAATGCCATCTGCACTCCGGAGTTGCAACTTCCTTGTGCTGAAGGAGAGCCCTTTGCTTTACTAGAAACGATGAAGGCGAATGCTCAATTCCCAAGCTCTGAGTCCATCAATACAATTGATGGCATTCGGGTCGAGTACGCTGATGGCTTTGGTTTGGCAAGACCATCCAATACCACCCCTGTAGTGGTCATGCGTTTTGAAGCGGATAGTGAAGCAGCCATTTTACGCATTCAAGATGAATTTAAAACCGCCCTGTTAAACGCAAAGCCAAACGCAAAACTTCCTTTTTAATATGAAGATGCATCCAAAATTGGCTAGTCTTTATTTATGGCCACTACTAGTTTGGCTAGCAATCTTTACGCCTCTATCCTCAAGCCAGACTACAGAGACTATCGCTGACCCAATACGCGTTCAACTGGCGTGGATGCATCAAAGTCAATTTGCTGGCATATATGTTGCCCAAGTACGTAAGCACTTTGAAAACCAAGGACTGCATGTCACCCTGATTGAGGGTGGCCCCAATATTAATCCCATCACTGAACTACAAGAAGGCCGAGCCGATATTGCTGTGTCGTGGTTGGGAAACGCCTGGAATCATTCGACTGAAGGCAAGCATGTAACCAATGTAGCGCAGATTTTTTCAGGATCCTCACTTGCGGTAGTCTGCAGAATCAGCGCAGGCGTTTTCACCGCTAAAGACATGGCCGGCAAAAAAGTGGGGGTTTGGAATTTAGGTGATGAGACCGTTGTCCAAGAATTGCTCGATCTATTGAGCATCCCAAAAGATTCTGTAGAAATCTTGCAGCAATCACCTAATGGTCAAGATCTGATTGACCGAAAAGTAGCCTGCGCTACTGCGATGGCCTATAACGAGTATTGGCAAATATTAGCCAGCGGAATACCGTCAAGCGATTTAATTGTGATTAATCCCGAAATGTTTGGGATTCCGCATGTTGAAGATGGTCTTTATGTGATGACCAATCGCCTAAGCTCACCGATTTTCAAAGAGCAATTAGTGAGATTTACTAAGGCCATTCGGACGGGGTGGAAAGAAGCGCGGATCGCTCCGACTCTTGCAGTCGAAACAGTGCAAAGAATGGCCCCCAACCTCAACCGAGAGCATCAACAACATATGCTCGAATCCATCTTAGGCATCATTCCGTCCAATACGGATGAATTCGGCTTATTTGATTTGGGTCGTTACCAATCTGAGGTGAATCGCCTACTATCCCCAGGGAAAATTAATCCCACACCTGAGCGGATGTGGACATATGAAATTTGGAATGCGCTCAAAAAAGAAGACAAAAGTAGTACCCCATTAACCCAGGCCACTAAGTTTTATGTCTCGAGCACTACTGGGATGTTGGCTTTCAGAATCTTGGTTTATTTTGGCGTGTTTACTTATGCGCTCTCTGGCGTTTTGGAGGCCATCAATCGCGGCTACGACCTATGGGGGCGCTTGGTTCTCGCCTTCCTATCGGGCGTTGGTGGGGGCACCCTGAGAGATCTGTTGATTGGCGGGGATAGACTGCCTTTCTACTATGTTAAGGATTTAACATATCCTCTCGGAATCCTTTTGGTTGTCTTAATCACATCATCCATTGTTGCCGCTCATCATGAGGCCCATAAAAGTGAAATCTTTAAGCACACCAAAAAGTATGCCGATATTCTAGGCTTTACAGCACTAGCCATTACTGGAGCAACTATTTCAATTTCATCGAATCTTCCGTGGTTCTGGGCACCAATCTGCGCTGCGTTAACTTGTGCTGGCGGCGGTATGCTCAGAGATATTGTGACTAATCAGGAACCGAGCACCTTCAAAGGCGTTATTTATGAGGAAGTGGCTGTGGCTGGAGCGCTTTGCTTGGTTGCAGGATTCATGATTGCCAATCATTTTGAATACAGCCCAATACCGGTTTTTATCAGCCTTGTTTTCAGTCTTACTCTGATTATTGGCCTACGCTTGGCTATTTATAAATACCATTTGCGTTACCCAAAATTTCTAGGCGGCAATGATTCCGAGAACCATTAAGCTTTTCCAAAGAATTTCTTAATCTTGGCCACTAGTGATGTTTTAACTTCCTCAGCCATATTGACTTGAGCAGATTGGCTGAGCGTCTTCTGCTTATGAGCTGCCCGCTCGGCCAAGAGTATGGAGATACGCTCCACTAAAAGAGGATTCTTGCTCAATATCGGCGCCAATTCTTCCTTGGTAATTTCAATTAAATGCGTATTGAGATTGGCATACACGTTTGCAGAACGCGGTTCACCAGTCAATAAAGACATCTCACCTACGCAGTCTCCAGGCCACAAATGCGCAAGTGTAATTTTCTCGCCATTCTGATTATGAGAGGTCACCTCTAAACAACCTTCAGCAATAATGAACATGCTATTGGCAGTATCGCCCTGCGTAATCACTTGCTGTCCCGGATTAAAGTGCAAGGATTTAGCATTTTTAGATAATTCCAGCACTTCTTTCTCGTCCAACACACGCAGAATTCCAAAGGGATATACGTTCAGTAAAGGTGAGAAATGGCTGGTATGTAAGGAGTCTACATTTTGCACCACCATGGATGAATCAAATGAAATGCCCGAGCTTTTGAGAAACCGTAAAGCATTTTTTAAGATGTAGTGCTTAGGTTCATCCAAGTGACTATCTACAGCACATTCAAAGCGAATCTTGTAGATTACGCTGCCTATCAGGACCTGTGAAACATAGCAACGAAACCAGCCGTTAAAGTGGGGATGGGTAACACCAACATATTCCATTGCAGAGCTCAGTACAGACAATACTTGATCGGAGTTATATTGCGCATCCACTGGAATGGATATCTCACGAATAGGCAAACGCTCTTGTTGACTGAGATTGACGAAAGCAATACCTAAAAATCGATTATTCGTAATCCGATACTTTGCCCCATCTAAATTTTGCAACGTGATATAGCGACGATCCATCTCAATCACTCTTGCGATCAATGCTGTATTGCCATCCGGATATTCAATCACATCGCCTATTGCAACCAGGTGATCTGTTTGTATGGTGATACTAGCAATAACATCTGAGATCAGATCTCTAAAGGCATAACCCACTGCCAAGCCTAAAGCTCCAGATGCCGCTACCAGAGTACTAATCGACTGATCGAATAATAGAATAAAACCGAGTAAGGCAACTAAGGTGTAAATCACTATCGATGCAGCTTCAACCACGATGACCGGTATTTGGCCCTGCTTTTTATTGCCGTTAAAACGCTTAATGGAATATCTCAATAACTGGTCAAGCGTGAACCCAAATAGTAAAAACTGGCTGGCAGCCAATAGCTCAGTAAGAGTAGGTAGCCTCTCTAGAGTGAGATGGGTTGGCACCCAGCCCCAAGGCGTATGGTGAACCTCATTAACCCATATCGCCAAAGCGATATTGAGAGCAAATAAAACCCAGATGAATGTCTTCGACTTTGAAGAAAAGGTTTTCAATTTTGCTCCTCAGAATAGCGATATTTTGCACGCCAAACAGCCGTAACCATGCTTGGGTAGAGCTCCTCGCCTAAGCTGCCGTTGTATCGTGCCAGCCCTCGTGTGAGATTTTGATTTTCTATATCTAAGTAGTGTTTTAAGATGATGCAGCCATAGCGAAGATTGGTTCTCACATCAAACAAAGAATCTCGCGTATCGCCAATTAAATCTTTCCAAAATGGCATCACCTGCATGAGACCGCTAGCGCCTACGCTGGAAATTGCAAAGCGATTAAAGCCACTCTCCACCTCAATTAAAGCCAAAACAAGATCGGGGTCTAAGCTGTAACGCGTTGCCTCGTAATGAACCATCCGCAACCATTGACGCCGAGTCTCTTCGTTAGGAATCTTTTTAGCCAAGTTCTTAGATTGATAGCTAATCCAAGCAACAGCCTGTGTAGCCGATCGAAAAGAGCTAATAGAGCTTACTTCAGAGGCTATCGACTGTCGTAGTTCATAACGATTAGCTAAAGAAATATCTTCGTATTTTTGAGAGGCGGCATTGGCGCAATTCTGTGCAATCAATAGCTCAAGCGCGACCATTACAAAGCCCAGTTTTCTCAGAAATGAAAATAGCCTCATTGCATCACCCGGAAACGATTTGCCCCATCTTAAAGATGGGTAGATACATTGCAACCAAAATAAAACCGATCACTCCGCCCAAGAAGACAATCATGATTGGCTCCATCATCTGGGACATCTTGTCTACCGAGGTATCAAATTCTTCCTCGTAATAGGAGCTAATAGTATCGAGCATCTCACTCATATTTCCAGTCTGCTCACCAACGGATACCAATTGAGAAAAGGTGCTTGGGAAGATCTTAATTTTGGCTAATAGCTGTGACAGCGGCTCACCTGAAAACACACCGCGCTTAGCGGCTTGAATACCATCTTTAATCACTTCGTTCTTACTAGATTCTGCAGTGATATCTAGCGCCTCAATCACCGGAACGCCTGCATTCGTTAAGTTTCCATAAACCATAGCCAGTTGAGCAACATTCGAATGCAGAGCCATGTCACCAATTAAGGGAAGACGTAAAATCAGTGCGTGCCATTTTCTGCGCAAAGCTAAATTTCGCTTCAATACCATCCGAAAACCAATAAAGCTACTGATCAATATCACAGCAAGCAAGCCCCCACCAAAAGGATCTCGCAGGAAATCACTCATATTCACAATCATCAGTGTTGGTGCAGGCAATTGCGATCCCATACTGCCAAACATTTTGGCAAATACTGGCACGACAAAGATCATCATGATCGACAACACAATTGTCGCAACAGCCAATAAGATGCAGGGATAAAGTAGCGCAGACTGAATACTCTTTCGAATCTTAATTGTTTTACGGATGCTTAAAACCAATTTATCTAAGAAGATATCCAAACTACCACTCGACTCACCGGCACGGACGAGGTTAATGTAAATAGAATCAAAGACGTCTGGATGTTTGCCAAAGGCCTTCGATAAACTCGACCCAGCCTCTACGTCTTGATAAATCTCACTAATAGTTTTTTTCAGTAATGGATCGTCAACTTGGTCGCGCACCATTTCTAAGGAAGGCAAAATGGCTAAACCAGATCGCAGCATGGTTGCCATTTTTTTGGTGGCAATCATAATTTTATCGAGCCTAACCTTCCTAGGTATGCTGAATTTAAAACTGAGCTTTAGCGGCTTTCTCGCCTCTTTTTTCTCATCCTCCCACCCCTTTTTTTCCAAGCGGGTGATGATGATGCCATCTTCTTTGAGCTTATAGGCTGCTTCATCGCGTGTTAATGCGGTAATAGTCCCATTTAGATACTGGGTATTCTTAATGCCCTTCCACGTAAAATCTGGCATATATCAGCGCTATCAGTGGAACACGAGATTGCGACGGTATTCATCAAGGGTTAAACGACCGTCTCTCATCATTTCTCGACCGATTTCCTGGATGTTGCGGAATCCGTCTTGGGCGGCAATCCTCTCCAAGTCAGTAGCAGCGGCATTATCAATAATGGCGGCACGAAGCTTGTCGCTAATTTTCAAGACCTCATAAATACCCTGACGCCCTTTGTAACCGGTGTGGTTGCACTTATCGCAACCTTTGCCATGGAAGAGCTTGAGTGAAGCAGCTTCTTCTGGACTAAAGCCAATATCCAATAAGCTAGCCTGATGGTCACCAGGAAGCTCTTCATTACAATGTGTGCAAATTTTTCTAGCTAAGCGTTGAGCAATCACTAATGTCAGTGCAGCACCAATTAAGTATCCTGGGATTCCCATATTGACTAAACGCACGATAGTGCTGATAGCGTCATTCGCATGCAGGGTTGAGAGTACCAAGTGACCAGTCAGAGAGGCTTTAATGGAGATATCTGCAGTATCTTTATCGCGAATCTCTCCTACCAAAATCACCTCGGGATCCTGACGCAAAAATGATCGTAAGGCTTGTGAGAATGTCAGACCTATGTCATCCCGAATCTGAACTTGCCCAATTCCCTCTACAGTAAATTCCACAGGGTCTTCAGCAGTTAGAATATTAATGTCAGGCTTATTGAGTCGGCGCAAAGCACCATAGAGGGTGGTAGATTTACCTGAACCCGTAGGGCCGGTAACCAACACCATTCCTTGCGAGGCATCTACGGCTGAAATCACGTCTTTATATTCTTTTTCTGGAAAGCCTAACTTATCCAGATCAAATGAAACACCCTCTCGATCCAAGATACGCATCACAATGCGCTCTCCAAAAACCGTTGGAAGCACTGAGACGCGTAGGTCAATATCGCGTTTACCGGCTAAGGAGGTAACTATTGCGCCATCTTGTGGCAAGCGACGCTCGGAAATATCCAAAGAAGCCATAATTTTAATGCGGGTAGTAATAGCTGAATAATTGGTGAACAAAAATTGTTTGTATTGCACCATTTCCTGAAGCACACCATCAATTCGATTTCGTAAAGTAGCGCGATCCTTATACAACTCAATATGAATATCGCTGGCACCCTTATTTACAGCATCAAAAATTAATGCATTAACAAATAAAATAATTTGTCCGCCCTGATCATCAGGAGTGACACTTGGGGCAGCTGTTTTTGTTTTTGCTGATATTGCTATAGAGGTTGCAGTTTTTTCACCAAATAATAGGCTAGGCTTTTTTTTCGGCTTTAAGCCATCATTTAATTCAATCGCAGTGGAATTTTTACTCCCACTAATGGGGGAGCTTAAGCGAAAATCCACTGGATCTTTTGCGGGAATTTTAACTTTGACTGTTTGCAGCAAATGTTCCATTTCCAGAGGGGAAACGACTGTGGCAACAATCTTCTTGCCGGTAATTAACTTCGCACTAGAAATGCCTCTGAGCGCGCTTGGCTCAGAGATGGCAACCTTGATTTCAGTATCACTCAGAGAGAACGGAATAATGCGGTTGTCTAATACATAATTTCTTGGAATGACATCAACAAAATGTAATGCAATATCCTCAATAATTGGGGCGGGAGTCAAAGATAGGTCTAAGTAATTAGATAGGCTTTCCTTAACTCCAATATCGCTCACAAAATTAGAGCGAACCAGAATTTCATAAAGATTGCGTCCGCTTTGACGACTCTCGGCTTCAGCTTGTTTGTAATCTACCGGGTTTACTAAGCCACGGTCTAATGTAAACCGGGCCATTTCTTGTGATAAATCTACCGTAGCAATCATCGCTAATTGAGAACCTTAGGCGCTATGAAAACCAACAATTGGGTTTTGTTGTCCACCTTCTTGTTGTATCTAAATAAGGCGCCTAAGTAAGGAATGTCTCCAAGCAGAGGAACCTTAATCGTTTTATTTTCTTGGGTCTGATCATAGATACCACCAATCACTGCAATCGTACCATCCTTGATCAGCAGCTTACTTCTCACTTCTCTTTTATTAATAGAAGGCGGTGAAGTGGTGTAGTTTGGGGAATCCTTGTTGACGATCATATTTAAAAATAGATTACCATCGCCGACAACGCTAGGAGTAACCGTTAATTTCAGGGCTGCATCCTTAAATTCATAGGTAATCTGATTGGTGCCGACTCCTGGAACAGGATATGGAATCTGCACACCATCAATCACAACCGCCTCTTCATTGTCCATCGTAAATACGTGTGGATTAGAAATAATCTTGAGAAGGTCTAGCTGCTCCAAAGCAGTTAATTCAACCTTCAAGGCATTCGAAGTGGTTTGGTACAAATAACCTAAGCCAAAGGGGTTTGCCAAACCGGTTACTGGCTGATTAAATACAGAGCCAGTATCGGTACCCAATTGGATTGGGGTTGGGCCTAAATTCAGGCCATTAGTACCCCCCACAGAACTTCGGCCTGCATTATTGGAAGAACTATTTGTATAGGCCCCTAAGCGCACTCCAAGTTCGCGCTGCCAATCATCTGTAGCCTCTACGACGAAGGCCTCAATCAGAACCTCTTGTGTGCGGATGTCTAACTTAGAGATGAGTTTTGCTGCCAAATCCATCTCACTCTTCGTGCCTTTAATAATGATCGAATTAATACGCTCATCAGTAGTAATTTCAATAATTCCACCTGGTGGACGGACAGCGATAGCGCCTCCTGGAGCAGTACCACCAAAGATAGCCTCTAACTGCGCCTTCACACGAGCAGGTTTGGTGTAATACAGGCGGAATATCTCGGTGTATTGCGTACTAACAATTCGTTTGGCTGCAATTTGCTTGCTCACTTCTTCTAAGCGCTTGCGCTCAAATTCATCACGTGCCAAGACAGTCTCTGGCTTTTGAATGCGAATAATGCCTGCTTCACTATCTACGCTTTTTGATAGACCTTTTATCCGCAAAATATTATCTAGCGCCTTATCCCAAGGCACATTCGTAATTTTGACGGTCACAGTTCCTTCGACTTCATCACCAACCAAAATATTGACGCCTGAAACCTGAGTCATCGCCTGAGCCAACTCACGAATATCGACATCAACAAAATTCAGGGTGACGTTAAAAGATTTCCACTTACCGTCTTCAGTTCGTTGTGACTCATTAATAAAGTTACGACGCTGCGAATCCAACTCGGCATTGGGCTTCTTATCAATCTTGGGGCCAATCTCTAAAGTCTTTTGAGTCTTAGGAGCAAGCTCATTCATGATCTGCTCAGGATCTAAACCCATACTTGCACGCATTTGTGCATTAGACGGAGGCGGCATAGAACCATCCGACATACAAGCTGTCAAGCTCAGTAGCACGAGAAGCGCTAAATAAGTGAGAGTAGTCTTAGGTGACATCATCTTGCGCCCCCTGATCTAGAAGTATCCGCTGGCGGATATTGACCAGCTTGTGACTGCAAATAAAGACGGATCTTACCGTTGGGCTGACGCAAAATAATTCCATCCGTATCAATGTCAACAATGACTCCACCCTGATTTCCCAAACGATCACCCACTCTCACAACAAAACTCTCTCTAAAATCAGTGCGAATCATGGCTGCTTTTGTAGAAGAAGAAACTACCACACCCATGATTACATAGGATTGTGGATCAGCCATCAATAAAGGGGAATATCGCGGATCACGGCCACCCTCGATCATCCCGCTGGAGGATTTTGAAAAAGGGTCACGGTCATTGATGCGCCCACCATCGGTTGATGGCGGATCGTTGACTATTTGCTCGTTTTTCAAAAGACCTGGCCCAGTGTCAGATTTAGTAGCCGCGGTGGCTTTATTGATGAATTGGCTTAAGGCCACATCTAGAGCACGTTGAAATGCCGGCACATGAGCCACTTTGGTTTGCAACTTTTGCGGCAAACGATAAGTGGAAAGTTGGGACTTTACCTGCACCAAACCATGCGTATTGCCACTGACTAAAATAATTTGCTCTTTGTCAATATTGACTGTTTTCTCAAATCCAGCCAATAGTTTGCGGTAGCGCATATAGCGGTTGTAATTACCCGTGAGCTCTACCTTGAGCTTAATGCGATAAAACAAAGGGGTTGCATTAGCGGCGTTGGGCGCAGCACCTGGAACTGCAGGTGCAACAGGCGGATTGGGAGCGCCTGGAGTAACTGGTTGTCCTGGTGGCGTAGTTCTTCCACCAGCGTAAATAGCCTCTTCACCATCTGTGGAGAGCGCGCTGATGACCAAACCTTGTGAACTGGCCATTTGACTTAAGCGTTGATACATATCTTCTAACTCTGACTCGACGCTAAACAGGCGATTGAGTTCCAAATAATTCATTTCGGCTTGAAGCAATTCTTCTTGCGCACGCTTATTGGCTACATCCAGATATTTAATCTTGGCTTCCATTTCTGGTATTGCTGCAATTTTTTGCGCAATCTGATCACGCTCTGCTAAGTATGGCAAAAATACAAAAGCAATATAGGCAATAAACAATAAGGCTGCGAATCCACCCCACAACACCATTTTGGCTTGCGTACCCTTGAGGGATGAATTCTTATTGAGCGCACCTTTAAGAAGCGCACCTAGATCGAGATTTTTAAGTTCAGAAAGGTTCATTTTATGGACGTTGCGATGGCGCCTTGGCTGAGTTTGCGGTTTGAGTATCGGGTTTCAAAACACATTTAATCTGAAACTGCTTATACCCACCAACCGCATTGCGGCCTCCACCTGCTTGAGTATTTTGCGGAGTATTGTTGATAGCCATTGTGCTTAAGGACGCGTGAGCAATCATCGGTAATCCTTGCAAACGATCCACCAAGTTGACGATCACCTGATCACTGACGGCATCCCCCTTGATGCTGAGGGTAGCTGGATTTTCAAATGTTAAGTCGGTAAACCAAACCCCACCAGGCACAACCCCGTTAACCGCATTCAAGAGTGCATAAGTACTTGCTTGATTTGACTTCAGCTCACTACTAGCTTGCAGCATTTGAGTGTAGCGTGACCTCTGCGCTGTCAGCTTCGTCAGAATGGCTTCTTTTAGCCTCACATCCTCTTCCAAGCGAATGGCCTTTTGGTACTGAGGGTCAGCAGTGCCCGATGAGAATAATTGATTGAGGAGCGTAAAGATCATGAACAGAACAAGGGCTACGCCACAAGCTCTGATGCCCATCTTCGAAAGAATCTTTTTCTTTTCAGCCCGTTTGACCGTATCTTTATTGGGCAATAAGTTAACGTTATTAACGCCGGTTACATATTTGTAATATCCAAAAATATCCACTTTTCTGGTAGCCAAGCCAATGGCAGAACTAAAGACTGAGCTATTGTTCCCAGACCCCGTTTTATCTTGCAGATTGGCTGGAATGACTAAATCAAGCATGGGGTTAAAAAGCTCTACGCGATAACCATCCAAGCAATTTCTCAATTGAATCAATAATTCAGCGGTATCCGGTATTGGAGAAACCAGTAACACTTTTTCAATCAGGTTAGCGCCAACCTTCGTTTCGTAGGCTCGGAATGCTTGACGGATTTGACCTGAAAGACGGTCGTATAAACGATCACCCGCCTCGCCAGGTGGTACGCCATTCTCAATGAGCGCCCTATCGGGTTCGGAGACATAAACATCATAAATAAATGGGGCATCGTCGGTAATGATTAGTACGTAGTTTTCGTGAGGACCGCACTCAATTAGGGCCGTTGTTTTTTGCGACCGCAATTGTTGAGTTTTGAGCGCATTACGAATGGCAAAACATCGTACGTCTACTACAACAGGATTCAAGCCAGCTTTGGTGGCAATTTGAACATAATGATTTATCTCGGACAACTTGGAAGCAACGAACAATAGCTCCATCGTATTTTCAGAGGCATTGCGACGAATCACTTGCCAAAAGATGGAATACTCTTCTAGCTTCTCCGCCAGTTGAATAATGTTGCTCCACAAACTATCGTATTCAATCGCACTTTCAATTTCTTCATCGCTCATCAACGGTAACGTAACCGTTCGAATGATTGCGCTAGTAATTGGGATCGAAATCGCAACGTTAGGCGCCTCTAACTTCGCGCCAATAATGAGCTCTTTTAGCTTGTTGACGTATAACTCTTGGTTTGTCTGAATATCCGATAAGCCAGCATGTTCACCAATATATTTGGAGCCAATTTTCTCCAACATCCATTTGCCGTTATCTTCAGATAACTGTGCAACACGAATGTAATTTGGCGTAATGTCGACCCCAACGACGTCCTCCTGCTTGACGGAGTACTTACTCAGTAGATCAATGAAGTACCGTAACAGGGGTTGAAAAGGGTTATTCATTCAGAAGCTAAAAATTCTCAAAATATGTCAAAAGTATATATAAAACGCCATAGCGCTTAATATACCTTCTTTTCACGCCAGGACTTGTATTTCACGGGGGATTTCTGGTTGCCGCAGACCTGACAAACTAAGTTTTGCGAGCCCGTTGTTGAGGTGGTTCCTGGCTTGACATTCCCCATGCCAACATAGACATTTCCACGTCCATCCACAACCGGGGCAGTTGCCAGACCATTGCCCAGAGTCGCCGAATTACTGCCGGCCTGACAACTGTCGGCAACCTCGATCAGGCGGCTTGTTCCATACAGCGGACAAGCCAAATCCTCGGGTTGGTAGGCAACAAAATAGACCTTTCCATTCGAAACCGCTGCCCGTCCAATGACCTTTTGGTAATCGGCCGCTGGGTTAACCCCTGATTTAGCGTAAACATCTGCGTACCAGGAGTTGTTAACTGAGCATTGTTGGGCATTCACATTAGTGAAGGTGCTAACCGTCTGCTTTGTTTGGGTTAATGAGGTAGCCGGAAAGTCTGGATCCATCACCCCAAAAATTCGGTTATTAATGGTAGAAACTCGCCGTTGCAGCCTAATCTGGTCTCCAGAACCGAAATAGTTAAAGAGGCGATTTACAGAGGCGCCCAAGGCATTAGTCCCGGAAACAATTGTTGACCCAAGCTGGTTATAAGCTAGCCGATCATTGGACAAGGTTGCCTGGTCCAAAAAGGACTCATATAAGGTGAAGAGCCCGCTATTGGCGTCCGATAAGCTCTGCTTGCTCAAGTTGTATTTCCATAACTTGCCCTGCAGATCAGTGAAGTAAGCCAGTCCACCATAGTAGTTGGCCATGGAAGTTCCGTCGCCTGTAACCACTGTTAAGTGAGCTGTCACGCCATTGGGAATATTCGAGCTGTTATCGCTGGCTACTGGAGTAACCGCCAAAACATGTCCTCCAGTGGAGGTAACCACAGAAGAGCCTGTAGCGCCACAAGATGCTGTAGATTTTGAAGCATCTGGTTCCAACTCTAGAACGTAAACATAAGACCCGTATGAACTTGCAGAAGTAGTGCCACTTGAAGAAGCGCCACCCGCAAAACCACCGCCAAAGGCAGCAACCCAACGCTGGGTTGTAGACCCTACCGAATACGGCAGCAGTGTGATTACTGGCCTGGACCATGCGCCCCCCAGTTTTGAATAATCAAAGCTAGTACAGCTGGCGTTATAGGCAAACGTCGATTTTTTACCGCTGGCATCCCAATAATTAATCACTTTATTAGCAGTGTCATTATTAATGGTGAACAAATGGGCTGGAGTATCAGGATTGGTAATGTCTAAGGCATAGTAGCCGTTTCCACCCCATCCCAGACCACCCATCAAGACAGTTTTCCACACACCTTGCCCAGAAAAATAGACATCTTTGACGGTAATCGGTCCATCAACGCTAAAAATACTATTACTAGTACCCGAGCCTGAATTGAGGCCTTTCGTACCAGTTTCATTTCTGAGCATGGGAATGACTGAAGGCGGAATAAAAGCCCAGCGTTCATTTAAATCCGTATCAAAAGCATGCAACATGCCATCGTTGGCACCAACATAGAGTTGTGATCTACGCGAAGAATTGTTGCTGATAAACGATGGGTAATTATTTTGATAACGGTAATACGCTTCAGATTTACCAAAGGTAGCTGCATCTGAGCTCCAAGGAGCATTAGGAATACCTACCAACACCATCTCTGAGTGGTAGGTGTCACCCAATACAGAAGTTCTAACGGCGTTAGTGGCAGAGGTATCTTCCCATGAAGAATTTAGGCCTCTAGTAAAATTAATTAAGTCTTGGGTCGCCGTTGCATTTGAAGTAGCTGGGCAGTTGTACATCAAGCTCTCTAACTTAGTACTGTTCGCTAGCGTGACATTGTTATAAGCGTTATCGAGCGGCAATCCAGCCGACATACACAATGGGTCGTATCCCACTGTCCAGATAGATCTTCCGCCTCCAGAATATGCGTTATTACTAGCGGCTCTTAATAGCAATTTTGATTGTGCTGAAGCTGATGGGATATTTGAGGTCAGCGCGCCACTAGCATCGACGTCATAACGATTGATCTCACCAATCCACTGCTTATCCTTTTGATACTTAAACAATGCTTGATAGATAGTCCCATCTCCAATTACTGGTGGAGCAAAAGTTTGCCAAACATCTTGACGGGTACTACTGCCCGCAGGAAGAGAAGCCGTCTTAGTAGGCAGTGTTGGTGCAACCGCTGATCCACTAACGCCTTTAAAACCAAAACCAAAGGCGATGGTTGGATAATTTGGATCATAGCCAAGCGAATAAACACCAGCACCTACTGTAGTCAGTGCATTGGTAACCTCTGCTTTCGATGCGCCTGCGCCGTAATAGATATAAAAAATAGCGGATTCATTGCAAAGAAGATCACCAAATTGGAAAGTAAAGGAGGCGCCTAAGTTTGTAGTCTGATTATTCACCGTCCCTCCGATCCCTGCATAGTCCATATGGGTATTAGCCAATACGGGTAACGGAGAGGCTTTGCAGGCAACAGATGGGTCAGGCGTAATGGAATAGTGAGAACCGCCGTTATCACAGGCATCAAATACTTTAGGCGTATAAGCACTTGCATAGGAGGCCGCAACACCCACCATATCGGTATACACCGTAGTCAGGTTATTGAGCATATCCCAGTCCATGATGCGGCGGTAACGCACATCAGTCAGTGTGCCACCAGAAATATTCGTAATCGTGACAAGTGCTTGAAACAGATTGGGATTGGTTGGACCACTGGTAGGGCCGTAGATATGGGTTACCTCTAAAAGAGGTGTTTTAGTTGGATCGGCTGGATCACTAATCCACACGGTGGATTTAATACTAGTGGAGTCCACCACAAAACTTTTAACCGTAATGTTGCTCGAAATTCCGCCTGCATCTACAGAGGCATAAGCTGAGATCGTTTTATTACTTACGGGGATAACGCCACTAGCACCCCACCCCTCCCATTTACTGCCTGGCGAAGTTCCGTCATACCAGCCGGCCGGGTAATTCGTTCCCGAACCCGACAGCGGCCTCCCTCCTCCCCATTTATAGGCAGTGCCAACTGAGCCAGCAGGACTAGAATTTAATGTATTGGCATTATTTGCCACAGTTCCAGAACCCGTAGGTGTATTGAGGTGTCCCGCTGGATTAACCCCTAATGCAATAGTTTGACTAGCAGTAGTAGTGCTGTTGTGAATAATGCCAAACGTAGGAAAGCCTTGAGCATGGACAAGAGAACTCAGAGGCAGCACACCGAATAAAGAAATGTACGCTATGAATATCTTCGATTGAAGTTTTGAAAAAATAGTATTCATCATTTACGGGGTGTATAGCACCACCGCCTCCAATGCTGACCGACTTGAGTTAGATTGCCAAAATTGAGTATTGATTACACCACTAGTTAAAGGGACGTTGTAATTTCCTAAAGCAGTAATTTTGATGGTGTAGGTAAATGTGGAAGCCCCGTAGCCATTGCTTACACCCACCTCTGTACCGACCCCCAATGAAGAGGTACTTGCAAGTTTCTGAACAATGCAGGATGAATAGCTAGCTCTACCTGCCCTATCTTTAAATTTTGTACTTCTAGAATCTGCTTGTCCTTGCGGAATCGTATCTGCCAAGACGGTCTTGCCACTGAGAGGGCCGCCGGTTGTAGCCAAATCATAAGCAGTACCCACGCCATTCACCCAAGACTTACCCGTAGAGGTCGATAACCACTCAATCGCATTATCAAAACAGGTTTCACCTGCTTCAATCGAAATGGGTTTATTGGCAACTGCCGATACCAAGTCTGATTGCATAGAAGCTAAATAAGAGATACCCGCTCCCATCACCATCAATACCAACAGCAGAATGAGTGTTACCACTAGCGCAATGCCTGATTGCTCTGGCAATGAGCTTGAGAGTTTGGTTTGAGATGTTTTCACTTTAAGGTACCAAGGAGACATTTTTTGCCCTCGTGATAACAGTGAATGTTTTAGAGACAATACGGGTAGTGCCTTCTATTTTGCGTGGCGATTGAATCAATAAATAGGCTTGAATGGTTTGAAATTGCCCGCTATAAGTCCCACTAGACTTGGCATTTAATCCCTGAACGGTAAAGCTGCTAACCCAATCTAGAATAGGCTCACCCGTCGCTCCTCCGTAGACTGGAGTTGAGCTGGCCAAGTCACAGAAGGATGATGGATTGGTACATCTACGCCACTCACGTAACAACCGGTTTCTGCTAGTGCCTCCTGGCGGCGCATAGGGACTGAGGTAATACCGAATCAATGCTCGATAAAGCGTTCCTGAACTGTCGTAATCATCGTAAACAAAAATGATATTGCCAGGATTAGACGAGATAATATTGATTGCTTGATTGCCTGACATGACGTTTGTATCGTTGTAGTCAAGGTATCCAGCCATGCGCACATCGGATTTAAATAAATCAATCGCTCTTAACGCATTACGATCCACTTCGGTCTGTGCAGTAAGCACCTGTTGTTGTTGAGAGAAGAATGAATATCCGGCGTAGGTGCCGGCAATCACAATGGATGAGACTGCTAATGCCACGAGTAACTCGACTAAGGTATAGCCAAATTCTGAAGATTGAGAGGCGCCATTTCTCATATCTGCCTCAGCTTGCGCGTGAAATAACTACTGATAGTGCCGCCGTTGGTCACTAAACTCACATTAATAATCAGACCAGTTGAGTCCTTAGTGATGTCGACCTGCCGCATTTCCAAACCTGTGGTGGTGTTGAGCGGCCCAATATTAGAATTTAAATCATTGCACCAGAGCTGACGGGTATCGGTTGCGGGATAACTGCAGGTGGCTAAACTTCCCGAATACTGCGTAGGCGTAACGAAGGGATTTAAAGCATCTGTACGTGAACGCATTCCCTCGGCGGCAATAGTTTCGATAATGCGATCTGCCATTAAATTGAGATACATTCTTTTTTCTGACTCGGCAATAACCTGCTGAGCAGCGCCAAAAAAGAAATAGAGGCCACTAAACCCTAAAGTAAAAATCACCATGGCAACCATGGCCTCTACCAAGGTAAAGCCTTGGGCGTGATGATCAGGAATGGGCTTTAGTCTTGCTCTATCCATAATCCTGTGGACTGCTGCCATTTAAATTTCTGCACAAAGCTGGTAGTTTGGTTAACCAGCACCCTGTAAGCACCATAAGCTGCACGATCACCGTTGCGATTGAGTTCTATATCAATAGCGCCACCAGCACCTTCAACGCCCGCCAAACCATTGGTCGTAAAAATACCTCTACCAGCGGAACAAATAGTACTCACTACCGAAGTTTCGCCGGACAAAATATTGAAATTTGCATCTTTTCCAATAGGATTTTCCACAATATTGCTGGTAAAACTAGCGGACACGCTGCTTGCGGATGATTGTGGAAATGAGGAAATTTGATAGCTCAATTTTTTCGATGTATTACAAATTAATAAACCAGTGCCATTGATAGTACGGACACGCGTTTTCAAGAAATCAATGCTCGACACCAAGGCGACATAGTCAGATTCCAAAGAGCGCTTACCGCGCCAATCTGTAATCGAAGGCGATACAAAAGCCCCAACGATCATCAAAATCGCTACAACTACAATAATTTCTAGAAAACTAACGCCTCGTTGCTTCATGTAGCCTCAATTTGCCCTGACTGCGCCAACTGTTGTAACGAGGATTCCATCGTCATCATGCCCTCCCCGCGTGCCATCTGCATCACACTAGGAATTTGAAACACTTTATTTTCACGAATTAAATTGCGCACAGCAGGATTGCAGGTCATTACTTCAAATGCACCAATACGGCCTGGTGCATCCTTACGCTTTAATAGGCGCTGGGTCATTACCAAACGTAAGGATTGTGAGAGTTGTGCTCTCACTTGGTCTTGTTGCTGCGGTGGAAAGACGTCGATGATGCGGTTAATCGTATTCGGCGCACCACTGGTATGCAATGTACCCAATACTAAGTGGCCAGTTTCAGCAGCGGTGAGCGCTAGTTGAATAGTCTCTAAGTCACGTAACTCGCCTACCAAAATAACATCGGGGTCTTCGCGCAAAGAAGCGCGCAATGCTGCGGAAAAAGACAAAGTGTCCCGCTTCACTTCACGCTGTGAGACAACGCATTTTTGATTCTGATGAATAAACTCAATCGGATCTTCAATAGTGATGATATGTTCATGACGAGTCCGATTAATGCGATCGATCATTGCGGCTAATGTAGTGGACTTCCCGGAACCCGTAGGGCCCGTTACCAAAATGAGGCCATTCTCGAGATCAATCACATCCCTTGCTACAGGAGGCAGGCCGAGCACATCAAAAGTAGGAATGTGGGTTTCTATTTTTCGCATAACGGCTGCTAGACCTCTTGAAGTCTTAAAGAGGTTCACCCTAAAACGCACGTCGCCAGCCTCTACCGCTAAGTCCGCATCGAGATGCTGCATAAAGTTGATTTGCTGCTCTTTAGTGAGCTGTTGCTCAATAAATTCTTTCATCTCACCCTGGGTCAAGATATCCTCAGGAAAAGTTTGAATGCCGCCATCTACCCGAATAGATATAGGCTCATTTTCATGGAAATGGAGATCCGATAATTTATATGCGGCTACATATTTCAGCGCCTTATCAATCATGCCCATATTCTGATCCTTATCCTTTTATTATTTGTAAAATTCTTTTAATGATGTTGATTACAAACGCCTAATAGCCAAACCAAGGTGGCACCCCAAATATCAAAATGGATGCGCCCGCCAATATTAAAAATGGGCCAAAAGGTAACATTCTTTCTAGAGTGAGTTTTTCTTTACGCAATATCATTACTCCACCAATCGACAGCAAACCCAAGATGCTAGCAATCGCTAGTATGGGCATGATCGAGGCAAAACCAAACCAAGCCCCAAAGACGGCTAACAATTTAAAATCCCCACCGCCAAAACCATCACGCTTACGAACTAAACGATAAAGATAATTGACTGACCAGGGCAAAAGATAGCCAACGCAAGCACCAAGTAATGATTGAATGGGGCTTATAGAGGTAAGACCCAATACACTTCCAAGAAGGCCCAATACCAGCGCGCTGTAAGTTAAATAATTTGGTAAGTAGTAGGTTTCTAGATCAATAAAAAAGAGTGCAATCAGCAATGCCAAGAAGAGGCAGTACAGCGGCGTTGCCCAGCTCAATCCAAACTGCATATAGAGTGCAGCAAAACTGATCCCGGTAAATAATTCAACCAAAAAATAGCGTAGTGAAATTGGCGCCGAACAATAGCGACACTTCCCTTTTAAACGCAACCAAGAAACAAGTGGGATATTGTCAGACCAAGGTATAGCGCGATGACAACAAGGCGTCGTCGATCCAGGAGAAATCAGACATCTTAAATTTTCAACAATACTTTGCTGTTGATGGTGATCATCGTCTAAAGCATCATCATCCCCAAATAAGGCCCTAGGAAGGCGATGTATTACAACATTGATAAAGCTACCCAGAATTAAACCCAGCAGCAAGGCATACCAGAAGCCTATCTGACCTAATGCCAATAGATGCTGTGCAGGTGTATTTAGAGTGTCGGCCATATGGTCTAAGCGCTCTAAAACTAGAACCCGGTTTTCACATTCTGTTGATTAATAGAATAGATGATTGAAGAATCGGTACGGGACTTGGCATAGGCAACATAATCATTGGAATTTACGCCCGTGCAGCTTCCGCCTGATCCTACGGTGCCAGCAGTAATATAGAAGTAGAAATCGTTACTAACCCCAACCACGATAGGGCCAGCTGTTGGCGTGGTAGCCCCCATCACGTATTGATTGATACTGCTTGTCTGATCACCGGTACCTGAGGTGACGTAGTAGCAGTAGTTCTCCGCAAAATAATTCTTTTCCATGAGAAAAATACTTTTGAGGGTATTTTGCGCATCAGCATTTTTAGCAGCACGAATATTGCCAGAATAGATAGGCACACCTACAGCTGCCAAAATCGCAATGATGGCAATCGTAACCAACAACTCCATGAGGGTAATGCCCAACTGCCCACGAAATCGATTTTTGCCCAACTTAATCTCCCTCAATCACCAAAAAAATGGCCCGTCTAGGCGGGCCATTTAGTCTCTAAAAGCTAAACTAACGTGTTAGCCCTTAATGATATTGCTTCACTTTACTGAACGTTAATGCACTCAGCTGCTACAGGGTAATTTTGATTAGCACCTGCTGAATCCAGAATTAAAGTTTGAATTGAAATACCAGTCGCACAACTTGCGGTAGCTGCACCGCTAATACCAAGCTCACCCGGATTAGCTGGTGGGATGGTTCCGCTGACGTTGGTAATTGAAGAAGTGTTGTACGGGTTTTTCATTGTTGCCAGTGCATAGGCAGTGAAGTAAGTAGCGCCTGCTGTTGCATTTAGTCCGGATGGGCAAGTAATCGTTGCACCACCCGCCTTAGGATCAGCAAGAGTAGGAACTAGACCAGCAGAACATTTGGTTGTTTCACCAGCAATAAACGTTTTAATTGAATCAAAGTTTTGCTTCGTCGCGCTGACCTTAGCAGATGCTTGGTAGCCGTTGTACATCGGCACACCGATTGCAGTCAAAATACCAATAATGGCAATAACTACCAGCAGTTCAACGAGAGTAAAGCCGGATTGTTGATTTTTAGAATTCAATTGGAGCCTCCATGGATTACATATATTTAAGGTTTAACTGCATGCATTGCTGTAATTCAAAGAATATTTAGTATTTATAAACTATAACTTATTAAAAATTGTAGTATTTAAGTACTATTTAATCAAAAAACTATAAAAATGAACTTTTTAACAACAGTTCAATTGATTTTAGCTAAAAACATCAATGTCTTCACAAGATTTGCTGGCTACTTGCTCAATTCTTTTTGCAGCAAAGAAATATTAGATTGGTATAAGGACTGTTTTTGTTGCAAAGTATTTAATTCCTTTTCTTGAGCCGCACTCTTTTTCTTAGATGCCGCAAGTGTGGTAATTTTCTCATTCGTTTTATTGAGTCGCTCTTGTTCAAGATCGATTTCTTCTTGAATAATTCGCTTTCTTTCAGAAACGGCTGAATCATAAGTGGCTTTGTTTTTGGCTTGCTTGGTTTCAGCAGCAGAGCCTGCAGGCACAGGCTTCTGGCCATCCGCTACAGCAGGCTTAGCCCTCTTATCCGGTGGTGGTAGAGCCATCTTTTTACAGCTCTTTCCTTTTTCAACATTAGAAAGAGTGATTACTCCAGCCTGCTTATCGCAACGATAAATGTCTGCCATTGCCACAATTGGGCAAAAAGTAATTACACATAAAACCAAGGTGGCAGTATTAAAAGGAAAAATCTTCATTTTTATTGCAAACAGCTTGATGAGAACATCAAGAAGCTTCATTTTTGAGCAAGGGCAACAACTCAAGGGAAAGTATCTTTGTAGCGATACCGTAGGATTTCTCGAATTCCTCAGATCGGACCACTTCACCCTGACAAGAAAGTACCAGGTCACCACTTGGCGAGTCCAGGGTGACTAAAAATTCGACTATTTTTCCCGGCTCAATGGGTGACTCTACTTCCAAAAAGATCCCGCTTGAGCTTACGTCATGCGTAACGCCTTTAATGCCATCGATATTTACAGATAACACCATCTTTACTCGCTCTGACCCTCGAACTGGATTAACTTTTTCGGTAGTCATGGCTTACGCCCTTTGAAATGATGGTCATTAACATGCATAGATTGTATTGAAGAAGTGGTAAATATCAACAAAACAGCAAAAATCATCTTTTATTATCCCAAACCAGCAGCAAATGGAGGGGTTTCGGGCGAAAGATTAGAGGCTTAAAGATGGCTAACATTAGAGACTTCTAATAATTTTATAAAATCGGCCTCTGGAACTGGGCGGGCGAACAAATACCCCTGCCCTAATGTGCAACCCACACCTAACAGCGCTTGACGCTGCTCCTCAGTCTCAACACCTTCAGCAATCGTATGCAAACTAAGGCCAGCGCCCATAGTCACCATGGCGCGCACCAATGCTTCGTCAGACTTGCTATGGGTAATCTGACGAGTAAAGGAGAAATCAATCTTAATGTAGTTGAAATTGAAGTTTCTGAGAGCTGAAAGCGAGGAATAGCCCGTTCCGAAATCATCAATAGCGAACTTAAAGCCTGATTTATGTAACAAGGCAATTTTTTGTGCAACTCGAGCATTCTGATTCATCATCGTATGCTCGGTCACCTCAAGAATAATCTGGCTACTGGATAAGCCACGCTCTTGCAAGTAGTCGATCCAATCTAATGCCGAATGCTTACTCGAATTAAACTGACTGGCTGAAACATTAATGCCAATACTGATGTCTTTATTAATGACAGCTAAGTCTTTTAAGAATTGGCATACCTGCTTAAATACCCAGTCTCCTATCTCAATAATCAGGCCAGAATCTTCTGCGACTTCAATGAAGTTCACTGGCAAACTCAACTGGCCATTTTCTTTTCTCCAACGCAAGAGTGCTTCAGCATGGAGAATCTTTCCTGATGCAAGATCTACGATTGGTTGATAGTGCAAGTAGAACTGATTGTTTTGTAGCGCCGCCCTAAGTTCTGAAATCACTCTCATCTTTTGATCAGCCACTTCTTGCAAGGACTGAGTAAAGTAATGGAAACCATTTCTACCCTGAGACTTCACGGCATACATTGCCTGGTCAGCCTTCATCAATAAGCCTTTAGTGCTGGTGGCATCTTGAGGGTAAAAGGCAATACCCAATGAAGCAGAAATATGAAAGACCTTGTTTTCTATTTCAATAGGCTCAGCAAGGCGATCTGTTATTCCAAGCAGCACTTTGTCCAAATTCTTAGGATGCTCGAGATCATTCAAAATAATAGTGAATTCATCGCCACCAATACGTGCAACCGTATCCGTCTCTCGTATTTCAGCCTTGAAGCGCTCAGCAACTATGCGTAAGAGCTCATCACCTACATCATGCCCTGCGGTATCGTTGATATCCTTAAACCGATCCAAATCAACGAATAACAAAGCAAAATTATTTTTACTACGATCTGCACGCTTGATAGATTCATCTACACGATCTAAAAATAAGCGGCGGTTAGGCAAGCCTGTTAAAGCATCGTAATTGGCCTGACGAGTAATAATTTCACGATATTTCTTTTGATCTGATACTTGTGAAATCAGGCCCACCCGTTGACGAACCTTGCCTTTGTCATCCAAAGCAGAAAATAGCGACAAGAAGCCTAGGTAATTGGTGCCATCACTACATTTAATCCAGACCTGACCCTCCCAATGTCCCACGGAATCTAAGGCGGGTAACAAATCTGCATATTCACTAGCGCCCTCTGCTTTTACCAATAGGGAGTGCAGGCTAAGGCCAGCAATTTGATTCTTCCCGTATCCCGTAATGCCTGTAAATACATCATTTACCAAGATAAATTCATTTTTGGGGTTGGTGATGAATACAGCCTCACCGATGGCTTGATATACCGAAGAAGTAATTTTTAAAAGGTCTTCATTCTTTTTTCTTTCGGTCAGATCAATTCCATAGATAGCAAATTTATCTCCGGCACTGACAGAGCCCCAGCTGATGTACTTTTTCTCACCATTTTTACAAACGATCCAGGATTCAACTGGCACCATCGGTGTATTCGCATGCCTTACCTCATGTAAACGCTCATCCCATAGCTGCTCAATTTCTTTACGGTAAGCTGCGTCCGGATAAGCCAAGCTCCACCAGTCATCACTGACCCCAAAATCACCAGCGCTATACCCAGTCAAGTTCGTATAAGCATCATTTATCAAATTCATGGCGCGTTTATCAATATCCAAAATGGCCATTGAAACCGGAATACGCTCAACAATTTCCTTGAATCGCCCTTCAGCTTTTACTAGGTCGATGTTTTTAGCCTGATTATTTTCAATCAGCAAACTAATCAGCAAACTCACTAAACCGATCAAACTCAGGAATATCCAAATACTGATCGGCGCTGGGTCATTCATCATGCTACGGTTAAAGAAGCCATGCCCGTCATAGGCGCCCAGTATTGACTGAACCACTGTCATCGCTAACACTAGCATTGCCCCATGACGACCGTATCTCCAGGCAGCAATCAACAAGATGGGCAAAATCAAATAGCCATGATTTACAAAGCTCACCTCATCAAATTGAGTATTGAGCCAACCAAAGAGAACGCCTTGCCCAAACAGAAATACCAAACCAAAAAATATTAAAACTTCGTATAGCTTGGGTGTCTTCAGCCAATCCGTTGGGACTCTTCTCCACACCAAGAGAACAGGGGTAAAAAATGCGGCGCCAAAAAAGTCACCAATAAACCAGGTATAAAACACTGCCTGGAATTGTTGAGTCCCAGCTAAGCCAGATCGATAAATGATGGTGGCATCTATTAAGCCGCTACAGAGACCCAAAATAGTTGAAACCAAAACCAGCGAGGCAACATCTACTAAGGTAGATAAATTCCGATTAAATGGAAAAACTTTAGATAAAAGGTAAGTCGAGAGTATGCAACTGAGAGTACTGCCCGTTGCTAACAAAAAAGAGATGAGGATGCTAAAACCTCCCAGCATTTCTCCAGCCACTGCAGCAACAAAAAGATAAGGCCAATAGGAGATTCCAAAATTGAGCAGTAGTGCAAGACCAATACCTGCAGGAACCCAAATCAGACTAGCAACTGAATCCCCAGCAAAGTTTTGCAGAATGTAGCCAGCAATGTAGGCATATAACAAAGACCAAACCAAGACTTGGTATGTTCTTAAAGATTTAAAATCGGGGGATTGAAAGAGTGTTTTGAGAAAGTTCATCTGTCACTTAATTCTGGGTTCTGGGTCTGAGCTTACAATACTCTAACACCCCCTTTAGGCCTTCACTTGAATGCCCCACTTTGCATCGACACATATAAAACAAGCCGTAAAACCTCAGTCCGGCTTGTCAAGGTAAGATTTAGCATGATTCAAACTCCTTCTACCCCTATTCAATTTGATTATCCCCAGCAGGACTCGGCTGGACTCACCTGTACAGCTCAGGCTTGGGCCAAAGCCCCGCCGCCATTAACAGCTCCAGAAAGATCGCAAGTCCTTGAAAAAATCAAAGTACTTTTGCGTGAAAAAGATGCTGTTTTAGTTGCTCACTATTATGTAGATGCGGATATTCAGGACTTGGCCTTAGAAACCGGGGGTTACGTTGCCGATTCCTTAGAAATGGCCCGCTTTGGGAAGAATCACCAGGCGAACAATTTGATTGTTGCTGGTGTCCGCTTCATGGGCGAAACCGCAAAAATACTCAGCCCAGAAAAGCGTATCTTTATGCCAGATTTAGAGGCAACTTGCTCTCTCGATTTAGGCTGTAATGCAGCAGACTTTGCCACCTTTAGAGCAATGCACCCTGACCGGGTTGTAGTTGTCTACGCCAATACCAGCGCAGCCGTTAAAGCCCAAGCGGATTGGATGGTAACTAGCTCTTGCGCCCTAGCCATCGTTCATCAACTCAAAGTTGAGGGTAAAAAAATCTTGTGGGCCCCTGATCGTCATTTAGGACGCTACATCCAGGACCAAACCGGTGCGGATATGCTGCTTTGGAATGGCGCCTGCATCGTGCATGATGAATTCAAGGCTGTAGAGCTAGAGCTCCTAAAAGCGAAATACCCCAATGCAAAAGTGCTGGTTCACCCAGAGTCCCCACAAGCCGTTGTTGATCTGGCCAATGTCGTAGGCTCGACCTCTGCCATGATTAAGGCTGTTGTTGAGGGCACTGCAAGCGAATATATCGTGGCAACAGACAATGGCATCTTGCATCGGATGCGTCAACTAGCTCCTCATAAAACTTTAATTGAAGCACCAACTGCGGGTAATAGTGCAACCTGCAAAAGCTGTGCTCACTGCCCTTGGATGGCCATGAATGGTCTGGCAGGGATTCTTGATTGCCTAGAAAATCATTCTGGGGAAGTTTTTGTTAACGAACCCATACGCTCACAAGCGCTGGGATGTATGGACCGCATGCTGGACTTTACACAAAATCACCCTGATCTGCTAGCCAAAGCGCAGCACGGTTTTGTTAAAAATCTTGGCGCAGCCTGATCTATTAAAAAGCAGATAAGAAATAATCTATGTTTGATTTCAATGAGACTTTAGAACAAGCGCGCCAACGCAATATCTATGACGCACTTTTAGAAGACATCGGCACCGGCGATTGGACCGCGAAATTAGTTCCTAGCAAAATTGTTCAGGCCCAACTGATTATTCGCCAAGAAGCAGTCCTATGCGGCGTTGATTGGTTTGAAGGCACATTAAAAAAATTAGACCCGCAAGCCAAAGTGACATGGTATTACATTGAGGGCGACTTGATGAAGCCCAACACGACAGTGTGCGATATAGAAGCAAACTCTCAAGCCCTTCTCTCGGCAGAGCGTACTTGTATTAATTTTTTACAAACGCTATCTTGGACAGCCACCATCACTCGCCAACATGTGGAGGCTATTGCAGGCGCAAGTCCCAACCCCAATGGCTGTGCTGTGCTAGATACCCGCAAAACCCTTCCTGGTTTACGCCAAGCTCAAAAATACGCCGTTCGAGTGGGGCATGGTCAAAATCAACGTTTAGCTTTATGGCATGGAATTCTGATTAAAGAAAATCATATTGCAGCAGCTGGTAGCGTCACTGCTGCCCTAAAGAATGCACAAGCCTTGAATGCAGGTGTAGAGATTCAGATTGAAGTTGAAAATTTTTCTGAACTAGAAGAAGCACTCGCGGCGGGAGCAAAAAATATCCTGATTGATAACTTCAATACCGAGCAAATGAAGCAGGCTGTTGGCATTACTAATGGTCGCGCACTACTCGAAGCTTCTGGCGGTATCAATCTTGAGCAAATGCGGGCGATTGCTGCAACCGGGGTTGATCGAATTTCCCTAGGAAAATTGACTAAAGATGTTATCGCTGTAGATTTCTCAATGAGAATTCTCGGGTAAAACCGATATATCTCTGGCTTACTAAGCGTCTTGAGGGGTTTCACCACCCTCGGCTTGAGGGGTCAAAATCGTTGGGTAAGAAACAGCCCAGGTACCTGGATAGTCTCGGCTGTAATGCAGCCCCCTACTCTCTCTGCGCATTAAGGCTGAGCGCACAATTAGTTCAGCGCACTCCAATAGATTGCGTAACTCGATCAGATCTCGCGTCACTTTAAAGTTTGCGTAGTACTCTTGCACTTCATAACGTAGCAATTTGATACGGTGTAATGCGCGCTCTAATCTACGGTTTGTTCTCACAATACCGACATAGTTCCACATCAACGATCGCAACTCGTCCCAGTTATGTGCAATCACCACTTGTTCATCAGCGTCTTCAACTTGACTCTCATCCCACAATGGGAGAGGCGGGATGGCTGGAGTCTTGAGTGATGAGATATCTTCCGCAGCTGCCTTGCCAATCACGACACACTCTAAAAGTGAATTACTGGCCAAGCGATTGGCACCATGCAAACCGGTATAGGTCGCTTCACCTACTGCATAAAGGCCCGGTAAATCCGTGCGCCCCTTAAGATCTGTCACAACACCTCCGCAGGTGTAATGTGCAGCAGGAACAACCGGAATAGGTTCTTTGGTGATATCTAAGCCAAGACTTAGGCAACGCGCATAAATCATGGGGAAGTGTTCTTTGATAAATGCCTCACCCAAGTGGGTAGCATCTAAATGGACATAATCCAAGCCATGCTTCTTCATTTCAAAGTCAATGGCGCGGGCCACAATATCACGAGGAGCTAATTCCTTACGCTCATCATGGTCAGGCATAAAACGTGTGCCGTCTGGTAACTTTAATAGGCCACCCTCACCCCTCATTGCTTCAGTAATGAGAAAGGTTCGATCACTCGGGTGATACAAGCAAGTGGGATGAAACTGAATAAATTCCATATTGCCAACTCGGCATCCAGCACGCCAAGCCATCGCAATGCCATCCCCAGTTGCGGTATCGGGATTGCTGGTGTAGCGATAGACCTTACCAACCCCGCCTGTTGCCAGCACTACTGACTTTGCCTGAATGGTTTCAACCCGATTGTTTTTGATATCTAAGGCATACACCCCATAACAACGATTAGGCTTGCCACGCAGCGTCTTTGTTTCTAACTGACGATTGGTGATGAGATCAAGGGCAATCCAGTGCTCTAGGATTTGAATATTTTTATGTGCTCTAGCTTTATCAAGCAATACCTCATGAATTGCTTTACCAGTAGCATCTGCAGCATGTGCAATACGGCGATGACTATGGCCACCCTCACGCGTGAGGTGTAAACCCATTGGGCCAGTTTCATCCTCAGTAAAAGGCACACCCTGCTCGACTAACCAACGAATCGCTTCAGCGCTTTGCTCTGCTATATAACGTGCAGTAGATTCAACGACAAGCCCAGCGCCAGCATCCAAAGTATCAGCAACATGGGAGTCAATGCTGTCATGCTCCTTGTCGACTACACCAACAATGCCACCTTGGGCCCAGGCCGTAGCAGCCTCGCCTAGTGCGCGCTTAGCCATGAGGATCACCGGCTGGGTTTCTGCGGTGTGCAATGCCACCGTTAGGCCAGCTAAACCAGCGCCAATAATGAGGACCGGTAAATCCGCTTTTGCTTGAGAAGGTGAAGGTATTGAGCTAGCCATGTATGACCCATTCTAAAGGGCAATTCAAAATGATGAGGGCTATGTAAAAAGGCTCCTTTTGGGAGCCCTCTTACTGATTTCCGTAAGCGCTTAAATATTAGCAGTCAGACTAGGGCCATTAGGAGCGTTGGTACCGTAGCCCATGATCTGTGCGGCCTGCCCACCTTTTGCCAACTTCACTGCACAGTACTTGAACTCTGGAATTTTTCCAAATGGATCTAAGGCTGAGTTCGTAATCAGATTAGCCGCAGCCTCATAGTAAGCAAATGGAATAAAAATGACGCCGCGTGGGGTGCCATCATCTCTCCGCACGTGAATGCCAACTTCACCGCGACGAGATTGAACAGTCACCACATCACCGGCCACAATCCCTAGCTGAGTCATATCTTCACCATGCATCGATACAGTGGCCATTGGTTCGATGGCGTCCAAGATCGTTGCTCTTCTAGTCATGCTTCCTGTATGCCAATGCTCTAACTGACGACCCGTAATCAATACAAACGGGTATTCAGTATCTGGTCTTTCATTGGCGGGAATGATGTCAGCCGGAACCAATTTGACTCTGCCATCAATGGTTGCGAAGTGGTCATCAAATACGATGGGACGACCAGGATCTTCTTCTGATAAACATGGATAAGTAACGCTAGATTCTCTTTCGAGACGCTCCCAAGTAATACCCCTAATAGCAGCATGCATGGCAAGACGCATTTCATCATAGACTTCAGCAACACCAGCATCAGGGCCTTGGTAATTCCAATCCAATCCCATGCGTTTAGCAATTTCTTGAATGATCCAGAGATCGGGTTTTGCATCACCTGGAGGATTAATGGCTTTTTTTCCCATCTGTACCATGCGATCGGTATTGCTAGCAGTGCCAACCTTTTCAGGCCAAGCACTTGCTGGTAAAACGACATCAGCCAAAAGTGCTGTTTCAGTCATGAAGATATCTTGTACAACTAAGTGCTCTAGTGATACAAGTGCATGACGAGCGTGATTTAAATCAGGATCACTCATCGCTGGATTTTCACCTTCGATATACATGCCGCGAATCTTATCGAGATCACTATCGGGCGCAGTGATCTTGTGCATGATTTCTACCACAGTATATCCAGGCTTTTTATCGAGTTTGGTATCCCAAAAGTTCTCAAACCAGGCATGTGCAGCATCATGATCTACACGTTGATAATTTGGGAACATCATTGGTATCAAGCCGGCATCACTAGCGCCCTGCACGTTATTCTGACCACGCAAAGGATGAAGTCCAGATCCTGGCTTACCAATTTGACCTGTAATACTGACTAAGGCAATCAAACAACGCGCATTATCTGTGCCATGAACGTGCTGGCTAACGCCCATACCCCACAAAATCATGGCTGATTTAGTGGTGGCAAATTCTCTAGCAACTTCACGCAAGGTTTCTGCTGGAATACCGCAGATAGGCGCCATTACTTCAGGGCTATAACCTTTAATGTTCTCTTTGAGTGTTTCAAAATTATTAGCGCGCTCCTGAATAAAGTTTTGATCTGCTAGTCCTTCTTCAATGATCGTATAGATCATGGCATTCAGCATGGCCACATCGGTATCCGGCTTGAACTGCATTGTGCGCCAGGCATGCTTACTGATATCAGTCAATCGAGGATCACACAGCACAATCTTGGCACCCCGTTTAGCGGCATTCTTAAACCAAGTAGCAGCCACAGGATGGTTGGCTGTTGGGTTTGACCCAATCAACATAATCAAGCTCGAGTTCTCAACGTCATTGACTTGATTACTTACGGCACCAGAACCGACACCCTCAAGCAATGCTGCCACAGAAGATGCATGGCAAAGGCGCGTGCAATGATCTACGTTGTTATTTCCAAAGCCAGTACGAACCAATTTCTGAAATAGATAAGCCTCTTCGTTGCTTCCTTTAGCAGATCCAAAGCCTGCCAATACTTTTAAGCCATACTGATCCTTCAGTTTTTTTAGGCCGCCGCCAGCATATTCCAAGGCTTCTTCCCAGCTGGCTTCTCGGAAAATATGAGACCAGTCTTGCTTGCCTTCAAGCATAGATTCGTCCTTTGGAACTCCAGGTTTACGAATCAATGGCTTCGTTAAGCGCTGAGGATTATGGATGTAATCCATACCAAAGCGCCCTTTGACACACAGGCGATTGTGATTAGCTGGTCCATCACGACCCTCAACGCTCACAATTTTTTCATCTTTAACGTTATAAGTAATCTGACAACCTACTCCGCAGAATGGGCATACAGAATCTACCTTACGATCAACGATTTGAGAGCCAATTAAACCTTTAGGCATCAATGCGCCCGTTGGACATGCTTGCACGCATTCGCCACAAGCCACGCAAGTGCTATCACCCATAGGATCATTTAGATCAAATACGATTTCGCTATGACTACCGCGCATAGCGTAGCCAATCACATCATTTACCTGCTCTTCACGGCAGGCGCGCACGCAACGATTGCACTGAATGCAGGCATCCAGATTGACCGCCATTGCCGGATGAGAAACATCGCTTGTCACTTTTTCGCGCCGCAAGGCCTTGAGTTCAGGGCGAACCGTAACATCCATACGTGCAGCCCAAGTACTGAGCTCACCATGTTGGTTTTTTTGCTCCTCTTCGGCGTTATCACCTACCCATTTAAAGCCTTCATCAGGCATATCAGAGAGTAGCATCTCGAGCACTAGCTTCTGACTCTTTACAGCGCGTTCGCTATTAGCTTTGACATCCATGCCAGGTGTAGCGCTTCTGCAGCAGCTCGGAGCAAGCGTACGTTCACCATTAATTTCAACTACGCAAGCACGGCAATTGCCATCAGGACGATAGCCATCTTTAAAGCAGAGGTGCGGAATATCAATGCCATGTCTCTTGGCAGCTTTGAGAATCGTCTCGCCTTCGTAAGAGATGATGGTTTGACCATCTAACTTGAACTCAACGGTTTGTAATTCGAGTTCTTTAGGATTTGTGGGTGCGTTCATGTTTGTCTCGTTATTTCCTGATTGTTCTATGTACTTAGGTTAAGCAACTTCCTTATTGAACTTCTTCAGGGAAATATTTATGAATACAGCGAATCGGGTTTGGTGCCGCTTGACCTAAGCCACAAATAGAAGCATCAACCATGACAGTGGCCAAGTCTTCTAAAGTTTCTTGATCCCAAGATTTAGCTTGCATTAACTTGGCTGCTTTACCAGTGCCTACTCGACAAGGTGTGCATTGACCACAGCTCTCATGCTCAAAGAAATGCATCACGTTCAATGCCATATCGCGGGCTTTATCTTTATCACTGAAGACCATGACCGCTGCAGAGCCAATGAAGCAACCATAAGGCTGCAAGGTATCAAAGTCGAGCGGGATATCATTCATCGTCGCTGGCAAGATGCCGCCGGATGCACCACCAGGTAAATAGCCGTAAAACTGATGACCATCTTGCATACCACCGCAGTACTCATCAATCAGTTCTTGGATCGTGATACCAGCCGGCGCCAACTTGACCCCAGGCTTCTTCACGCGCCCGCTAACGCTAAAACTACGCAAGCCTTTGCGATCATGGCGGCCAAAAGAACTAAACCACTCAGGCCCACGCTGAACAATATCGCGCACCCAATAGAGAGTCTCAAAGTTGTGCTCTAAAGTTGGACGTCCAAATAATCCAACTTGTGCAATATACGGGGGACGCATGCGCGGCTCACCGCGCTTGCCTTCAATACTCTCAATCATCGCGGATTCTTCACCGCAAATATAAGCACCAGCGCCACGACGTAATTCGATATTCGGCAACTTAAATGGCGGATTAGCCTTGAGCTTTGCTAACTCAGCTTCGAGCAATTCTCGGCAGCCGTGATACTCGTCACGCAAATAGATATAGCAAGCATCAATACCAACCACGCTTGCTGCAATTAAGAGACCCTCTAAGAAGCGATGTGGATCACGTTCCAAGTAAGTGCGGTCTTTAAAGGTGCCTGGCTCACCTTCATCAATATTTACAGCCATTAATTTTGGAGCAACTTGATCTTTAACAATGCGCCACTTTCTACCAGCCGGAAATCCTGCGCCACCAAGACCGCGCAAACCAGAGCTCTCCATTGCCTTGATGATGCTCTCTGCGTCTTTTTTGCCATCGAAGATTTCTTTAGCTAAAGCATAACCACCTTGTGCACTATAGGACTCATAACCAACATAGTCAGGAGAGACTGATTGCATCTCACCTTGGGGAGAAACGCCCTGTTCCGCCAAAGCCGCAGGATCAAAGACAGCATCATCTTTTGCCATTGGCTGGGTAGTTAAATTATTCTTTACAGCAGCTACTACTTTGTCAGTCGTGGCAAATAAGACTGGGTATTGATGCACCACTGCTACAGGCGCCTGTTCACAACGGCCTACGCATGGTGCAGCTGCCACTTTGATATTCGGATTACCCAAAATACCCGGCAATTTAGCCAAAAGATTTTGCGCGCCCGCCAATTCACAAGCAATACCATCGCAAACCCGGATGACGATATCTGCTACAGGGTCATTGCCACGGACTACTTCAAAATGATGGTAGAAAGTAGCGACTTCATATACTTCCGCCATGGGAAGATTCATCTCTTTTGCAAGAGCAACCAAATGTCGATCATGCAAAGCACGATATTCATCATTGAGCTTATGCAGATTTTCAATTAACAAGTCACGACGATGCGGTGCATTTCCAATCAGCTTACGTACTTCTGCTATAGAAGCATCATCCGCTTGGCGGCCTTTTAATTTACTTTTACGGCGAATGGTTTCCCGCAAATCATCTGCAGTTGCAACGGCAACCGCTTTGACTTCTCCTGAAGGCTTTGGATGATTCATAGTTCTTAGTCTCTAGTTTTTATAGGTGCAGCTGTTTTAACCCTGCATTTATGCAGAGCTATATTCAAATTTGCAAATCCAAATTGAATTTAGCCAATAACTAAACCGGTATTAGATATGCAAAATAACGCTTTATTTTGGGTTATTTAACACCCTAAGTCCTTGACGGCGCTCAAGGACTTCAATTAAGGGTTTACCCTATCAGAGCAGCGATGGTGAGGGTTTATCGCCAGGCGGAAGGGAGTAGTCCAACTTTCGTTCATACAACCTTGCTTTGTAGCAATCCTGATATCCTTTGCTACCGATTTGCCAGCCAATTGAAGTACAGTCGTCCTGAGCAGCTGACTCAATGGAACCACAGCCCGTAAGGCCAAAAGAAGCGATCAAGGTAAAAACGGACAAAATGCGAAATATTGTTGAATTCATGACCACAAGTCTACTTGATTCTGATCTCAACATCGAGAGGAATCCCCTCTTTTCCAGCCACCACTGTCTTAACTTCCCCCAGCTGGATCCGGTCCTTAAGGCTAGGGTCAGCCTTAACCATGAAACCATAGGCTGTCTTGGCCCTACTTTTTGCCAATTCATTAAGCTCGGCATCGGTGATCTCAATCCCAGAAATCAACTCCTCATGCAATTGCTCATTGCGCTTCTCGCCATCGGGAAGCATCAAAAGACGTTGCCCCAGTTTGATGCGACCAATGTATTGCGCATATGCCGCCTTTAAGCCTGACTGCACTTTTGGGTCTGTAAATGATGGGGTGGGCATTGGTTCACCGGGAGCCAACTTAAATCCGGCATCTTGCAAAATGGCGCCATCCGCCTTAGCTCTTGCAAGCTCCTTCCTATCTTGCGCAGGATCGTAGGTACCTATGATCTCTAAGCTCGAATTCGGGCGCTTCACTAGAAACTCGCCAAATTTTTCTAGGCGATCTTGGTCTGCAACGAGAAAGACTGCTTCACCCGGTACTGCATTAACACCCTCTTCGCCACCCATTCCCAAAATAGATGCGAGAGCTCTAAATGGTGCTGTTGCGACGTTTGTTAGAACATTGCTAATGGCCTGCCAAACCAAGCCGCTGGCACTAAATTGTGGGGAGTCAACATTGCCCGCGATCCGAACTGTGACGTCAATCGTGTCATCAGAGTCTTCCAACAAAGCAATTGCCAAGCCAAGTGGTAATTTTTTGCCAGTAAAGTCCGGCACCTCGTCACCCAGCACTACCTTCTTAATAATGATCTGATTACTTCCATTGAGTTCACCATTTTTGGCTTTGTAATTAAGATTAAGGTTTAGTCGGCCACTAGCAATTTGATAGCCTGCGAATGTCATGACCGCAGGATTTAAGGCAGTCAGCGGGAGGTTTCTAAAACTCATCAAGATATCGTGATTGCGTCGTGGGTCATCAAATGATGCTTGACCTTTTGCTCGCATACTTCCCGAGCCTGCAACAACGCCATCCATCGCCACAGTAGCAAATCGATCAGGAGTATTACTCACACCCAAGAGTGTGGCATTGAACTTCTTCACATCCACTTTGAAATTAGGGCGCATTGCCATATCTGAAAAGTGCACTTCTCCACTCTTCAAATTGATAGATCGAATATCCAAATCGAAGGCAGAAGGAGCATCAGCCTTAGGGGCGGCCACAGGCTCAGACTTTGTTTCTGTCGTTGACTTAGTGAATAGCCTTCTAAAGTTAGAGAACCCTTCTTCATTTATTTCAAATTGAAGGGTTGGTGCGTCAATGATCAATTCATCAATTGCTAGAGAATGACTCGCAGCTTGTTTTGATTTGACTGATTTGTATTCAAGCTGATGAATATCAGCCATCTTCCAAACAATCAGAGGATACTTTTGATCCTTTTCTACAATAGCCAAATCTGCAATATGGATGTCACCAGAAACCGAATTAACCCCATCACCAAACTTCACGGCGAGATCTGCATTAACTGCACCACTCTTACCAATCAGCTCTTTATTCGCCGGCACTAGAGTAATGATCGGTGCTATTGCCAGACCGTTAATCTCCACCTTGCCCTCGATTGACTTTGAATCGGTATTAAAGTCCCAATGCGAACGTAAGTCACCATCATCCAACCTCAAATTAAGCTGCACGCCTAACTTACTAGGCCGAGGATTATCTAGTCCACCAGTAATAGCTACGTGCTGATAAGCGATTGTTTTATTGATGCCTGGTATTAAGACCTGCAAAGCGCCAAGATTAAAGTCGAATTGGCCACGTACACCTGTCACCACTCCTTTCTTATCGTAGTTGGCAACATCAAGCAGCTTCAGAGTAAAAGGCTTGAGCTCTTCTTTGAGCTTAGTAGAGTCATCAACTAAATGTAATGCTGCGGAATTGACCAACAATTCATCGATAGAGATTTTGAGCGGCTTCTTGGTCTCATTGGTGTCTGAAGGCGGTATTGCCCTTTCAACGGCAGCAATCAATTCCTGCCAATTCCAGACCCCTAAGTAGGCACCCTTAGGCAACCTCTTCTCGACCAATACCTTAGGCTCTTCAAGCAAGATCTCATGAAAGCCTAACTCGCCGAGAACCAGCTTTGTCCAATTAAGGGTTATGGCCAGTTTTTTAAATTCCAACAATTTAGAACCACCCTCTTTTGCCAAGTGAAGGCCATCAAGCTCAACCCTTAGCCGCAATGGAGAAAGGCTGAGGCCTTGATAGGAGATCTCATAACCAATCTTGTTGCCATATTCAGTTAGAGACTTTTTAATCAACCCAGGCAGCAACAAATGGCTTCCAAACCAAAATAAGGCGGCTAAAAGAATAAAAAGTCCCACTAGACGCAGAGACCATCGCTTTATTCGGGATTTTGTGAGGGAAAGCATCTACTTGTCTTTATAGGTCAATATCAGTAACAATGAAAATGAACGCAGAATAATAAATATACCCCCTCAGGAGACCCATGAAAACATTCCTCAAAAAACTGACCTTATCTATTGCGTGCCTTGCCGCCCTAGCGATGGGTGGTGTTGCTAACGCCCAAAACGCAGACGGGTTTACTGATCTGATTGATGGCGTGAGTTTGAGTGGGTGGAACATTATTGGGAGCGCCAACTGGGTGATTGGCAATGGCATTATCGAAGGCAATAAACCTTCTGGTTTTTTAGTGAGCGCCAAGTCTTACAAGAACTTTGTAATCAAGGCTGAGTTTTATGCCGAGTCTAATACAAATAGTGGTATTTTCATTCGCTGCCAAGATCCAAACAAGGTGAGTCAATACACTTGTTATGAAATCAATATTTGGGATACACGTCCCGAGCAAGCGTATGCAACCGGCGCTATTGTGGATGTTGCCAAAGTTGACCCAGTGCCTAAGGCCGGTGGACGCTGGAACACTATGGAGATTGTTGCAAATGGCTCCAACTTTAAGGTCCTGATGAATGGCATAGTGACGGTAGCTAACGGCCAAGATAGCAAATATTCTGAAGGCCCTATTGCCCTGCAATCTGCTGGTGGCGTCATTCAATTTAGAAAGCTACAAATTAAGCCGATGTAAAAGCAGCTACAAGAATAAAAGCTTCAATAATTCAAAAGCCGCTATTAGGCGGCTTTTTTCATTCTCAGGAAACTGTTTTATTTCGCTGGCGGGAAACCTGCCTTTTGTTCCCACATATTATTAAATACATTAATGATGGGCTTTTCATAAACACCAGCCTTGGTATATGGCTCATCCTTTAGCCACTCATCGACAGCTGCACGACTAGGAAAATCAATTGCAATCAAACTGCCGAGCGTTGTTTTACCATCTTCAGAAGTGAGCGGTCCCGCAAAAGCCATGCGATCCGATTGTTGAGCTAAATAAGCGCGATGCTCTGGTCGAATTTGCACTCGCAGGTCTGCTGTGCCTGGGCGATCCATTAAAAGAATTGCAAAAATCATTATCTCTCCACGATTATTTGATGTTGTTTTGTTGCTTAGTTGTTGTGTTTTTGTGATCTTATACGAATGCTCTACCAAGCCTGCTTCTTGCCATCAATCCAAGTTTCCTTGACTTGAATATTGCGTATTTTTTCTACCGCGGTCTTTCTGGGGTTTGCCGAAAGCACTACTAAGTCTGCCTGCTTGCCGACCTCCAAACTGCCGACCTTGTCATCAGAGAACATTTCATAAGCAGAGTTAATGGTTACTGCACGAATAGCATCATCGATTGAAACGCGTTCTTCAGGACCAAGTACTTTACGCGGCGCCTTTTGCCAGAGGCGACCAGCACCCTCTGCAATGTAATTCAAAGGGCCTACATTAGATACAGGGGAATCGCTGTGATAAGCAAAGCGTGCACCCTCTTTTTGAAACGAGGCTGATGGATCAATACGATTTGCGCGTTCCGGTCCCACGATGTGGTTGTGAAATGCTTCACCCCAATAATCAACGTGCCCAATCGTGAACCCAGGAATGACACCCATTTTGGCCGCGCGTTTTACCTGCTCAGGATTATTAATCGTGAAATGCTCAATCCTCAAACGACGAGCCTTTGGATCCGGATTGCCATCCAGCAATTTACTGTAAGTATTTAAGGTTTGCTCAATAGTCCGATCACCATTAGCATGTGTAGCAATCTGCCATCCCTGATCAAAAATGGGTTTAGCCATCTTATAAATTTGATCATCGGTGTAATCTAAATTACCCCGAAATTGAGTCCCTTTAGGATAAATATAGGGATCGTTTAATGCTGCTGTAATGCCTTGAGTAGAGCCATCTGAAACAAACTTCACACCCACATAACGCAACTTATCGTCGCCATCATTAGGCTTAAGACCATTTGTGCCATTGGTTAGCAATGGGCCATATAAATACGCTCTGACACGCAATGGGAAATCATCGCCATGTACAAGGGTATTAAATAGCTTTATTTCATTGTCTAGACCTAACATCAAACCCAGTGTGATTTCTGCTGAAGTAGTTACGCCTTTTGAGGCAATCATCTTGGCTGTTTTTTGCATGGCTGCCGCTAATTCAGCTGCGGAAGGAGCAGGCGCATACTTCAGGATAGACAGAATGGCCGACGGCTCAACAACTACACCTGTTAAACGACCCTGAGCATCCTTCATATAAATACCGCCATCACCAGGATTTGGAGTTTTATCGGTAATGCCTGCAAGCTCAAAAGCCTTATGGTTCACATACAAAATATGGCCCGATTGATTCATGACTGCAATGGGTACCTCTGTCGAAACTTTATCCAAAACATCTGCAGTTAATTCGGCCATAAAGGGTTGCGTACGCGATGGATCAACACCAAAAGCACCTAACCATTGGCCCTTTGGTAGAGTTTTTAGTCTTGCCTTGAGTTTTTGACTAAGCCTATCAATGGTGTCGTATTGGGACGTGAAATTCGATAGATTGAGCCAAAGCACTTCTGTCATTGCCGTCATCACTATATGAATATGCGGCTCTACAAAGCCCGGCATCAAAGTTTGACCTTTGAGATCAACTACCTTAGTGCTGCTTGCTTGCCACTCTTTGGTCACAGCATCTTTTGAGCCTACCGCCACAATCTTGCCGTTTTGTACGGCTAAGGCCTGCGCTTCTTCATTCTTAGCATTTACGGTAACAATGGGACCGCCATAAAAAATAGTGTCTGCAGCCTGAGCCGCAAAAGCTGTTTGATGAGCAGCAATCAAGCCCGTTGAAATTAGTACAACCTGAATGAAATGTTTCATGGGAAAGCCCTGAGGTGAAATTGACTCTGAAAGAGATAGCTTATCCCAAATTGAAAACAACGCCTATAACCTCAAGTATCAAAGAAAAAACCACCCGAAGGTGGTTTTCTTGATGCTTGGCGGAAGAGGCGGGATTCGAACCCGCGGTAGGCTATTAACCTACGCACGCTTTCCAGGCGTGTGACTTAAACCGCTCATCCACCCTTCCGGAAACCATGATTATACGTTTGCCGAAAGGGTTTGCTCCAAAAGCTGCTGTGTACTGCTTATAGCGACTCTTTGAGCTGGTCCAGGATATGTGGATTTTCGAGGGTGGAGGTGTCTTGAGTCACCTCTTCGCCTTTAGCAATCACACGCAAGAGACGGCGCATGATCTTGCCAGAGCGGGTCTTCGGTAAGTTATCACCAAAACGTACATCCTTCGGTTTGGCAATCGGGCCAATCTCTTTACCTACCCAATTCCGCAACTCAGTCGCGAGCTTCTTAGCCTCATCACCTGTTGGGCGACCGCCTTTGAGCACCACGAATACGCAAATGGCTTCACCAGTCAACTCATCTGGACGACCAACCACGGCGGCTTCAGCAACCAACGGGTTAGCCACTAAGCAAGATTCAATCTCCATGGTTCCCATACGGTGACCAGAAACGTTCAAGACGTCATCGATACGACCGGTAATAGTGAAGTAGCCAGTATCTTTATTGCGGATTGCGCCGTCACCTGCAAGATACAAAGTGCCACCCAATTCTTCTGGGAAATAAGACTTCACAAAACGATCTGCGTCATTCCAAATCGTACGAATCATCGAAGGCCATGGACGTTTTACTACCAAGATACCGCCCTGGCCATTGGGAACGTCAGCACCAGCCTCATCCACAATCGCCGCTTGAATACCAGGCAATGGTAGTGTGCATGAGCCCGGAATCATTGGCGTTGCACCTGGCAATGGTGAAATCATGTGACCACCAGTTTCGGTTTGCCAGAAAGTATCTGCTATTGGACAGTTGGAATTACCAACATGTTCGTAGTACCACATCCATGCTTCTGGATTGATTGGCTCACCAACAGAACCTAAGAGGCGTAATGATGACAAATCGTAGCTCTTTGGATGCACTGCTTCATCGTTGCTCGATGCTTTAATCAATGAACGAATTGCGGTTGGTGCTGTATAGAAAATAGATGCTTTATGTTTTTGAATCATGTCCCAGAAACGGCCAGCATTTGGATAGGTTGGAACTCCTTCAAATACGATCTCAGTAGCGCCAACTGCAAGTGGGCCATAAGTAATATAGGAGTGGCCGGTTACCCAACCAATGTCGGCAGTACACCAGAACACATCGTTTGGCTTGATATCAAAGGTCCACTTCATTGTGAGAATAGCCCACAAGAGATAACCGCCAGTGGAGTGCTGTACACCCTTTGGCTTACCAGTTGAACCAGATGTGTAGAGAATAAATAAAGGATGCTCAGCGCTTACCCACTCTGGCTCGCAAGTTGTTGCTTCATTCGCTACGATCTCTTGCATCCAAACGTCGCGACCAGCCTGCATAGTGACATCAGTACCAGTGCGCTTGCTAACGATGACATGCTTAACCTTAGGGCACTCGCCAGTAGAGAGGGCTTCATCACAAATCGCTTTTAATGGCAATGCTTTACCGCCACGGAATTGTCCATCAGCAGTAATCACTGCTACCGCGCCAACGTCCATAATGCGATCACGCAATGCTTGGGCAGAGAAACCGCCAAACACTACGGAGTGAATGGCACCGATACGGGCACATGCCTGCATGGCAACAATACCTTCGATGGTCATTGCCATATAAATAATGACGCTGTCGCCGGACTTAACGCCCATCTTACGCAGGGCATTTGCCATTTTGCAAACGCGCTCAAGCATCTCTTGATACGTTACTTTGGTAACAGTGCCGTCATCCGCCTCAAAAATGATGGCAGTCTTATCGCCTAAGCCAGCTTCAACTTGACGATCTAAACAGTTGTATGAAGCATTAGTTGTGCCGTCCTCAAACCATTTATAGAAAGGCGCTTTAGATTCGTCCAAAACCTTGGTAAAGGGCTTTTTCCAATAGATATTCTCATTAGCAAGGCGACCCCAGAAACCGTCGTAATCCTTTTCTGCCTCAGCACAAAGCTTGTTATAAGCTTCCATGCTTGGAATTGCCGCATTCTTTACAAAGTCAGCAGGTGGGTTAAAAACGCGGTTTTCTTGCTTTAATGGTTCCATGCTTCACAGCCCTCTATCTAATAATCAATCATCTAAAATCAACTACAAATGCGACAAAATGTCGCAAAATGACAGTTTTACACCCTTAAGACCTTAGAAGATAAGTGAAAACACTTGGGATTTGCTCTATGGCAAACCCTTAAAATAGGGCAAACCTTACTATTAATGTGGAAATAAGCCTAAAACCATGACCAATATCAAACAAAACGACCTCATTCAAAGCGTTGCAGATGCATTTCAGTTCATCTCCTACTACCACCCTAAGGACTTTATTACTGCCATGGGCAAGGCTTACGAGTTGGAACAGGGTCATGGTGCAAAAGATGCGATTGCTCAAATTTTGACCAATAGCCGGATGTGTGCCGAAGGCCATCGACCAATGTGCCAAGACACTGGTATTGCAGTGGTGTTCCTGAAGATTGGTATGAATGTGCAATGGCCTGACGCAACGATGAGCGTCAGTGACATGGTGAACGAAGGTGTGCGTCGCGCTTACCTAAATCCGGACAATATGTTGCGCGCTTCTGTTTTGGCAGATCCCGCAGGCAAGCGTAAAAATACCGGCGACAACACTCCTGCCGTTATCCATTACGAAATTGTTCCGGGCGATGATGTTGAAGTAATTTGCGCAGCTAAAGGTGGTGGCTCAGAAAACAAGGCCAAGATGGTCATGCTCAATCCTTCTGATTCAATTGTGGATTGGGTTCTCAAAACCGTTCCTACAATGGGCGCAGGCTGGTGTCCTCCTGGCATCCTGGGCATTGGTATCGGTGGTACACCAGAAAAAGCCATGCTCATGGCAAAAGAATCTTTAATGGGTCCAGTAGACATTCAAGATCTGATTGCTCGGGGAGCGAAGACTCGCGCTGAAGAACTCCGTTTAGAGCTCTATGAAAAAGTAAATAAACTGGGCATCGGCGCTCAAGGCCTAGGTGGCTTGGCTACTGTTCTGGACATCAAGATCATGGAATATCCAACCCATGCCGCTTCCCTGCCCGTTGCCTTGATTCCGAACTGCGCAGCAACCCGTCACGTCCATTTCCATTTGCATGGCGATGGTCCAGCAAAACTAGAGACCCCTTCACTCTCAGATTGGCCTGATGTCACTTGGACACCAGATGTTCAAAAATCCAAACGCGTGAATTTAGAGACCCTCACTGCTGAAGAAGTGGCGAGCTGGAAACCTGGTGAGACCTTATTACTAAACGGCAAAATCTTGACAGGTCGTGACGCTGCTCATAAACGTATTCAGGACATGCTTGCTAAGGGCGAAGAATTGCCAGTGAGCTTTAAGAATCGGGTAATTTATTACGTTGGCCCAGTCGATCCAGTGCGCGATGAAGCGGTTGGTCCAGCAGGCCCCACTACTGCAACCCGCATGGATAAGTTTACTGAGATGATGTTAGCTAAAACTGGCTTGATTTCCATGATTGGCAAAGCAGAGCGTGGACCCGAAGCTATTGAGGCCATTAAGAAACATAAGTCAGCCTACTTAATGGCTGTTGGTGGTGCGGCCTACTTAGTATCTAAAGCCATTCAAACTTCTAAAGTGGTCGGTTTTGCCGACTTAGGCATGGAAGCCATTTATGAGTTTGATGTGAAAGATATGCCGGTGACTGTCGCAGTGAACTCAGAAGGCATCTCGATGCATCATGAAGGTCCACGTGACTGGCAAGCCAAGATTGCTGGTATTCCAGTGAAGATTGCTTAATTGCTTCATTTCTTAACTACTTCATCAGCGACTACTGAGTAAATATTGGCACTTATTGGGGTTTTCGATTCTGGCGTTGGAGGTTTATCCATTTTGGATGAGGCTCTGCGTCAGCTACCCCAACATAACTATATCTATCTCGCTGATTCTGCTAATGCTCCTTATGGTGAAAAGTCCAGTGATTGGATCGCAGATCGCAGCTTAAATCTCTGCAGCTATCTTGCTAGCAAGGGATGTGACGCTATTGTGATCGCTTGCAATACTGCAACGGCTGAAGCCATTAAACAAATTCGGGATGCACTTGCTATTCCGATTATTGGTGTAGAGCCAGGCATTAAGCCAGCAGCCATGCAATCTCAGAATAATATTGTGGGAGTTCTCGCTACTGAAGCAACCCTTAAAAGCGACAAGTTCATTGCTTTATTAAATACTTTGCCAAATGATTGTCAGTTCATTAAACAAGCAGGTGCGGGATTGGTGCAGTTAATAGAGTCTGGTCAAGCCGATAGCGCGGATACCCTTGAGCTTTTGGCTAAACACCTCGAGCCTATTCAGGATGCAGGGGCTGATACCTTGGTACTAGGATGCACGCACTACCCCTTTTTAAGAAAGTCCATCCGAAAACTGCTTGGTGAATCCATCACTCTGATAGACACCAGTGATGCCGTGGTCAGACAACTGAAGCGGCAGATTGATTCACTTCAAAAAGAAAGTGGAAGTAAAGAATTTGGATCGGTACTATTTCTGAGCAGCAAGAATGAAGCGTCGCTATTGTTCATGGCGCAAGATTTAATGTCTGCAGACTTAACTTCACATGCAGTAGAAGCTCGTATCTTAGGTGAAGTGAGATGAGTACTTTTCTGAAAAAATTGGATACCTATATTCCGTTCAATAAAACGGAACGCATCATTATTGGCATCGTCCTCCTACTGCACGCACTACCTGCTCTTGAGTTTTTACACTTTAGTCAGCGCCCACCGCAAATGGATGATGAACGCGTGATGGCAAATCTAGTTAGTCCGGAAGCTGCAAAAAGCCAACAAGCGCCTGCCGCTACTCCGCCAAAACCCAAAGAAGAGAAGAAAGCGGTTCAGGAGAAGCCAAAAGAAAAACTGACGGAGAAGCCTAGCCCAACCCAGGCCCAGCCACCAACACCCGCAAACCAAGCTCAAAGCAAATCTGAATCTCAATCGCAATCTCAGACTCAGAATGCTGCCGTTGCCCCTGCAACCGGTGGTGGTACTAGCGGTACACCCATTCAGACTGACATTGGTAAACTGGTAGTGGTTTATCAACCAGATGCAGATGCTTATTACCCCTCCTTTTCTAAGCGTTCCGGCGAACAAGGGGCAGTTGTAGTGCGCTTAATTATTGATGAGACTGGTAGCGTAGAAGATGTAGCATTACTACAGTCAAGCACATTCCCTAGGCTTGATCGTGCCGCTACGGACATCGGTAAACGCTATCGCTTTAAACCTTTTTTAGTAAATGGCTCACCCCAAAGAATTTCGACCAATCTTTTAATTAAATTTAATCTCAAGAATTAATCAATATGAATACACCATTTGGCATAGCAAATCTCTGGCTTGAGGGCGATCTGATTACCCGATTTGTGGCGCTTGCCCTACTAAGCTGTTCGATTGTGACTTGGGTGATCTTATTAACTCGACTATGGGATTTACGTAACCTGCGCAAACTCAAACCTGAGCTCGAGCAATTTTGGCGCGCCACGTCTTTTGATCAAGGCTTGCAAGCCTTCAGTAATCACGCCATCAATCCTTATTATCAAATTGCGAAGCTGGCAACAAAGGCCTCGGCGCATCACCAAAGCCAATCCACTAATCACCGTGAATTACTGCAAACATTGAACTACTCAGAGTGGATGGCTAGAAGCGTAAAAAATAGCGTTGATACTATTGCTGCCAGCTTACAAAAGGGCCTGACTTTCTTGGGCTCTACCGGCGCTATCGCACCATTTATTGGTCTATTTGGCACCGTTTGGGGAATCTATCACGCCTTGATCTCTATCAGTAGCTCTGGCAGCGCCCAGATTGATCAAGTGGCCGGCCCCATAGGGGAGGCGCTCATCATGACTGCGCTTGGATTGGCAGTGGCGATCCCTGCGGTTCTGAGCTTTAATGCTATCAATCGCGCCAATAAATTATTTGTTGCCGACCTCAATCGTTTTGGTAATGACCTATTGGCCTACTTTGTTACTGGTGCCCGCGTTAATTCCGGGGAATAACGATGTCTTTTCATATTCAAGACGACCAAAACGACGATAGCATCATGTCGGAAATCAACATGACACCGATGGTCGATGTCATGTTGGTGCTGTTGATTATTTTCATCATCACCTTACCCGTCATTCAACAGGCCGTGAAGGTGGAGTTGCCCAAGGCCAATAGTGTACGCAATGAAGTGAAGCCTGAGTCAGTGCAACTATCCATTGATGCGAATGGACAAATTTTCTGGAATAGTACGCCGATTGATTTGAAAACCTTCGATGGGTATGCAGAAAAAGCTGCTCAGAAAGTTCCGCAGCCAGAAATCAATTTACGTGCTGATAAGTCTGTGAAATATGAATACGTTGCACAAGTGCTAGCAGCCTCAAGACGAGCAGGTTTAACCAAGCTGGGCTTTGTGACGGAGCCAAATTAAGGCTTTAACGCGCCTTAGCAGGCAAGCAGATCTCTTCGCTAGTCCGAGTTCCGTTACCCAGATTGCTGCCTAAGATTCCCCCCTGAATTGTCTCGACTTTTTTTAATTTACCGGTCGCTTGATTCAGGGTAAGCAGAGTCGTTACGGTGCCCGCAGGATAAGCAATACCTGCTACTATCTCTGGCTCAAAATGGGCATCGATCAGCATCACAATATTGGGAGGGGTGATGTGAACATTTTTCACCACTTGAGTCCCATTCATGCCCGTTTGGTCTAAATCTCTGCCATCCAGATAAATCTTAGCCTTAGATAGCTTGGTAGCCGCTACCACCTTCATTTCATACTCTTCTGTGAAGTCTTTTTCCGCTCTTTTACAGTCAAAGATAAGCGTCTCGGCAGCGATAGCTAACCGATACGGAGAAACCAGGAAGAGAAATATCAATAGATAGCGTTTCATTACTAAGTATCTGAGTGCATCTGTGTGTATCTGTGTGCTTCTGTGCATCACTCTAATATTGAAGGAATGCGAACAGAGTAACCGTATTACTGTAGCGAGCTAACCAATGATTGGAAGTTCTCTTCACTTAAAGGCTTTCCATAAAGATAGCCTTGATAAAAACAGCAGCCCTCCGCAAGGAGATAATCACGCTGCTCGATAGTTTCTACCCCCTCGGCAACTACCTTTAACTTCAGGGTTTGAGCTAACGATAATATCGAACGAATGATGGCGCGATCACCCTCATCCCAGGCAATATCAAGAACAAAACTTTTATCAATCTTCAGCTCATCAAGGGGTAAGCGCTTTAGATAACTTAGTGATGAATAACCAGTACCAAAGTCATCCATTGAAAATTGAATACCTAGCTCTCTCAAGGTATTCATTGTGCCGATCACTGCATCAACATCCTCCAGCAAGAGGCCTTCTGTAAGCTCTAACTTGAGTAATTTAGGATTAATTTTCGCAATACTGACTGCAGACTTCACCATTTCAATAAAGTTTTCTTTCCTAAATTGCTTTGCACTGATATTTACTGATAAAACCAAATTCTTAGTGCCTTCATCTTGGGACCATCTCTTTAATTGGGCACATGCGCCCTTTAGCGCCCACTCACCAATTGAAATAATGAGCCCAGCTTCCTCTGCTATCGGAATAAATATATCCGGAGAAATCACTTCCAAATCCAATGGACTCCAACGCAACAAGGCTTCCGCACCAATGACTTTGCCTAATTGATCTACTTGAGGTTGATACATCAAGCTCAATTCACCTTTATCCATTGCCCGCTTTAAGCTAGCCTCCATGGTAATTTTTTCGGTAAATTGAATATGCATCGCATCATTAAAGAAACGAATCGTATTTCGACCGGCTGCTTTAGCTTGATACAGCGCCAAATCAGCTTCTTTTAGTAATTCATTGGTACCTTGAGTCTTATCGGAAAACAAGGTAATTCCAATACTCGCGGTAGTAGTGTGAATAATCCCATTCAAATTTACTGGCTCTGAAATACTTTTATGTAACTTGTCCGCAATCAGATTGAGTGCATGCATAGCATTTTCAGCATTGGGTCCCAAATCAGGGATTAAGACAATGAATTCATCTCCCCCAAGCCTCGCAGCAGTATCCATCTCGCGCAAGTTACTTCTTAAGCTCTGTGCTACTGCCATTAACACTTGATCGCCCATATCATGGCCTCGAGTGTCGTTGATTGACTTAAATCGATCAATGTCAATCAATAGAACCGCTCCGTATACATGGTTACGTGAAGCCGCAATCCGAGCCTGGTTCAAACGATCCAGCAAGAGCCGTCTATTTGGTAAGTTGGTTAGCGGATCGTAGTAAGCGAGCTCTAAAATCTTACGCTCCGCTTCTCTAGGATCGCTAGTATTTGAGTAAATACCGATGTAGTGAGTATGAGTTCCATCCTCACCTTTCACGGCTGAAATCGATAGCCATACCGGAATAGTGCGCCCCTCTTTATTTCGATTCCAGACGCTTCCTTCCCACTTCCCTTCGGTTGAAACCGCCTCCCATAAATTACGATAAAAGGCTTCATCGTGGTGTTCAACAGATTTAAAAATAGATGTGTTTTTTCCAACTAGCTCTTCGGCTGGGTAACCAGAAGTTTTCTCAAAAGCCGAATTCACCCTCAATATAATGCCCTGATGGTCAGTCACAATCATGCCATCACCTGACTGGAATGCTACAGAAGCAATTCGCAGCTCTTCTTCTGAATTTTTTCTGATCGTAATATCTTCGGAAAAAATGATTAAGCCGCCGACAGTGTCATTCGAAAGCATCCAAGGCTTGATCTCCCAGCGAATCCAGCCACAACTACCATCGGTATAAATAATTCGCTCCTCATTACAGGATGCAGATTCTCCAAGCAAGCACTTTTCGTGCAGTCGCTTATTCTCTTCAGAAATATTGGGCGCAATCTCGTAATGACTTTTGCCGATAATATCAACGTCTTCTATTTTTCGATCTTCAAGCCAACGTCGACTCGCATAGAGGTATCGCATTTGACTATCCAGCATCACTATGCCAGTCGGGGCATTTTCAATAAAAAGCTGTAATTGCTTATTCACGCCTGTCAATTCTTGCGCGGTTACTTCAACTGCATTTTCTAGCAAGCGACGTTCACGATCTACCTGTTGGTAGGTTTCATTCACGACATTAACAAATGCCAACCAATGCTCAGCATTCATCGCCGCCATTTCAGGCAAATTTCTAAATTGCCGCTTTAAGAGTCGGTGCTGGTTTTTTATCTCAAAGCCCATATCTAAGACTTGCCTTATTCCGACAACAGCGTGAGAGTCGTGGTTTGATTATGCAAGGCGCAGTCAGCCGGCTCAAAGGGAGCAATTTCACCATAAGAATAAAAGCCAAACACTGTCGTTTTTGGACCCAATATCGACTGAATCGCTTCTAATTCTTCACCGGCAATCTGGTCCATCACCAGACGTCTTCCAACGCAGCTGACCACCAAGCACAGGGAGTCTTGCTTACTTGCTTCAATATGTAGGTTGTTGGTGATGTTCACAGATGCATCAATCAATGAATCAATGTCCGTCTTCATTAATTTACACAAACTACCTTGCGGCACATCTCCCGCAAAACTTAAACTCATCTCGTCCCAATTTACCCCCAACAAAGTGCGAACGTATGGTCGCCCTGAGGAAGCATCAGTTACCGAAAGGGGGAAGCGTAAGCCGCTTCCAGGGAGTTCTGTGGAGAGCTCACCCAAATACTTGGTATAGATTTCTAAAGCAGGCCTATGGTCAATCTCATAAACAACGCTTCCTTTGGCCCGAGTTACTTTGCGCTCAGGACCAAACTCCCGCCAACCAGTGGAGCATCCATAGGAGACATCTAGGTCCCCGTAAAAACCAATCAATCCAATCTGATGCTGTTTTGCTGGCCCATTCACCATAACCCAAGAGGCTTTAAAGCGATCGGCATCTCCTGCTAAACCACCGGTAATAGGAACACCTAATCTGTTGAGTGTTTTTGTTAGCTCAGAACCGCTGATCGATAAACCATCTGAAAGTACAAACATATGCTTTGGCTTAGAGTCGTCAAATTCTTTAGACAAGCGACTAACTGCTGACTCAACATCTTCATCACTTTCAATAAAGACATTTCTGACTAAAACTCGGGTTGCTGAAAATGAAATGGCTGACAAAATAATATCTCGATCAGATATTCGGTCTCCGCAAATATTTCCAGAAGAAGAGCAACCTACAATTTCAGCAGATGGGAAAAAAGATCTGATCTCTTCGTAACATTGAGTCTCTTTAAAGAAAGGGTGCTCAGCATATGCGATTACCAGATTGACCTCAGGGTGCAGAGATAGGTCGCCCCAGCCCTGAGATTCGGTCCACCTGTAGGTATTCACTTTCATTAGTCCATTTTATACAACGAAAGCCACTTTTTTTACCTAAATTCAAGTATAAAAAGTGGATCGCGCGCTTTACCAAAGCGAAATGGAAGTAGTCTTCATGGTGCCCGAGGCCGGAATCGAACCGGCACGACTTTTTTGAGTCGGCAGATTTTAAATCTGCTGTGTCTACCGATTTCACCACTCGGGCTCGCACTAACAATAAAGCCGTGCTAAATAAATCAAGACAAGCGAAATTTTAGCATGCAAGCCCCTTTTTAGCCCCCCAAACTCCTTTTAGACCTTTATCTAATGCTGGGCCTGATAAAGCATCTAAAATGTTTCCATGAATTTTCCAGCAAAATCATCTGGGTTTAGCAAGCTTGTGCGGGCCAGCCTATGGATAGTAGGCCTATGTCTGACAGTAGGTGCAGCATTCACTGCCGCCTATATATATTCCGCACAATCCCATATCTCGGGCAAGCGGACTATTAAAAGCCTTGGCGATTCCATATCCATCACTTTTGATGAAGCCGATATTCCCCATATTAAGGCTAAAAGTCAGGCGGATGCCTACTTTGCCTTAGGTTATTTACATGCGAGTGAGCGTTCCTGGCAATTGGAAATGAATCGTCGTATTGCTAGTGGGCGACTTTCAGAAATCTTAGGCAATGACACGGTAAAAATTGATCGCTTTGTTCGCACCTTAGGTGTCAAGCGTGCAGCAGAACAGCAATTTGATCGCTACCCTGTTTCTGCCAAGCGACTACTGCAAGCCTATGCTGATGGCGTAAACGCTGGCAACGCCCAATTAGGGTGGGCTCTCCCGCTGGAGTATTTATTGTCAGGATCAAAACCTGGACATTGGTCTCCGACTGATAGTGTTGCCTGGATGCTGATGATGGCATATGACCTTGGCGGAAATTGGCAAAAAGAGTTGCAAAGACTGGAGCTCTCTCAATACCTCACAACCAAACAAGTCTGGGAGGTGATCCCACCATATGAGTCCAGTGAGCCAGTCAGCAATATGGATTTTTCTAAACTGTATCGTGACCTTAAGATCTTTAACCCCTCCCTTGGCCAAGTTGAAGGCAAACCTCAAAACTTGCCTGCAACAGAGCTAAGTCAATGGGATCAAATGGGTGGAAAAGATGGCATCGGATCCAATAACTGGGCTCTGAGCGGAAGATTAAGTGCTACTGGCAAGCCATTGCTGGCTAACGACCCCCACCTAGGGCTGTCTGCCCCAGCCGTTTGGTATTTTGCCCATCTTGAAGCGCCAGGTCTCAATATTATCGGCGGAACTTTGCCTGGCATACCGGCCGTTGTTTTGGGAAGAACGGATAAGTTTGCTTGGAGCTTTACGAATACAGGCCCCGACGTTCAAGATTTATACATCGAGCAAATTGACCCAAAGAATCCTGGAATGTATCGAGGTCCCGATGGCCCCCTTCCCTTTAAAGTGCATCAAGAGATCATTGATATTAAAGGGGCTCCTCCTCTGACGTTCCTGGTTAAAGAAACTCGGCACGGACCCGTCATCTCTGATTCTTATGCAAGAGCTAAGCGTACGATTGACACTGATCGTTTTGCCCTTGCACTGCGCTGGACTGCGCTCGATCATGAGAACCAATCTGTTGCTGGTTTATTAGATATGAATCGCTCTGCAGACCTTGATCAATTCAAGCAAGCACTTCGAAAAAATTACGCCCCCATGCAAAACGTAGTGATGGCAGATAACGAAGGCAATATTGCTTATCAAGCAGCTGGTGTTGCCCCTAAAAGAATTTTGCATCAAGGACTATATGGTGTGGCACCAGTACCAGGCTGGGAGCGGCAATACGACTGGAATGGCTATGTGCCCTTTGAGCAACTTCCCGCTAGCAATAATCCCGAACAAGGTTGGATTGCAACAGCCAATCAACGAATCATTGCTGCCAATGATCCCAACCCTCTAACGGGCGACTGGGATTTACCAACACGCTACGACCGTATCGCTGATCTCATCAAAGCGAAGAATGTTCATACCTTAGAGGATATGAAAACCATGCAAGGGGACACCTTATCGCTTGCAGCTACACCACTATTGGAGTTATTTAAATCTAGTCAAGGTTCACATCCATTAAGCGCCAAAGCCATGGAAATGGGCAGAAGCTTTGATGGCGATATGAAAGTAGATAGCGCAGCCGCCCTGCTCTTTAACGCTTGGGCTGATCAACTAACACGCAATCTTTTTGCCAGATTAGGTTATCTGTTTTCAGAAAACTATGGGGCACGTAACTACCGCGCCCCACTCTTGCTACAAGTTAAAAATCCCAATAGCCCATGGTGCGATGATCCCAAAACACAGCAGATTGAATCTTGCCAAGATTCCTCCAATAATGCGCTTGATAAAGCTTTGGTCTATTTAAGCAAAGAATATGGTGACGATCCCAAAACTTGGGCTTGGGGTAAGGCGCATATTGCCATCTCAGAACATCGCCCGCTTAGCAAGATACCGCTTCTTGGCGACCTATTTAATATCAAAACTCCTTTCCCCGGGGATAGCTTCTCTATTAATGTGGGCAGACTAGAGTTACTGCAGTCCAAAAATCCCTATGAAACATTGCAGGCACCGAGCTTAAGAGCGATCTATGATTTATCTGATCTTGAAAAATCCCTCTTTGTATATCAAACAGGTCAATCGGGGTGGGTTCAAAGCAAGCTATATCGAAATATGAACCCTCTTTGGGCAAAAAATGAATACCTACCTTTGCAAATGAAGCCGGAGAAAAGTACTCGTCAGCTTGAATTGAACAATAAATAGGCATGCCTTCCTTTATTGGCGATTACAGACATTGGCGTTTAAAATGGTTTATCAATGTCAATAGCCATTACCAAGGAATTCATCACATGAAAATTATCGCCACCCTGCTCGCCATTTCTTCCGTCTTATTGACAAGCGGTAATGCGATGGCTGCCTGGCAAGAAATTGGTAAAAATGATCAATCAACCGTTTTCGTAGATACCGCCACCATTCAAACACAGGGAAATCTGGCTCAGATCCTGTCGATGTTGGACTTTAAAAAACCTGGCCAAGATCCCGCAACCAAAGAGACTGTCAACTCCATTATTGGTTTGAATGAATACGATTGCAGTACTGGAAAATATCGTCCGATTGAGTTCAAAGTATTTACCGGCAATCGTGGCAAAGGCAAAGTAGTCGTAGATCAAAAAACGCCTGACAGTGTTTTTGATGTCATTCCAAATGGCTCATGGGCCGCTGGAGTATTTAACGTTGCCTGCGGAAAAAAATAAGTTCTTCACTCCTGGGATTGGGTGCTTGACCAGAATTCATACCAGCCTATGTCTGTGTTTTTTGACAATTAGTTTTTTATCTGCCTGTGCAGCGCCGCTAGCATTCCTCAGTAGTTCGAGTTCCGCAGCAGCCAGTAGTATTGGAACAGCTGCTGCAGCTAACCCTGCTACTGCAGCGAGCTTAGCCTCCACTGCCGCAACCGGAAAATCCCCCCTGGAACACGCAGCTTCAGCAGCCACCAAAAAGGAGTGCAGCTTCTTTAACGTCATTGACTCAAAACCAATATGTATTGAAGTGGTGCTACCAACCATCACCGATAAAAGTGAGCCTCTACTAGGACCTACAGAGTCCCCCAAAAATACTGCTCAGCAATAGCTGAATGGTTTTCCCTGGCAAGCAAGGGGGATCAGTCTAAAATTGATGTTTAACAAGCATTTCCTCAACAATTGAACATGTCCACAGAAAACTACTACCTCACACTAACTTGCCCCAATAAACCCGGCATTGTTGCTGCAGTTTCTACCTATATATTTGAGCTGGGTGGCGACATTGAAGAGGCACAACAGTTTGATGACAAAGCATCTAAGCGCTTTTTTATGCGCGTGAGCTTTAGCTGCCCTGCAAACGTAGATTCTCTCAGGGCTGGATTTCTCGAAATTGCTAAGCGTTTTGAACTCACCTGGGAATTGCGTGCTGTAAAAGATCTCAAGCGCGTATTAATCATGGCGTCAAAGCTAGACCATTGCTTGGTTGACTTACTCTACCGCTGGCGTATTGGTGAATTGCCGATGATTATTTGCGGAATCGTCTCCAATCATCCACGCGAAGTCTATGCCAGCATCGATTTTGCTGACATTCCTTTCTACCA
>CANCPL010000002.1:0-81720 GCA_947380065.1 Burkholderiaceae bacterium
CGAAATGGCTCACCCTTTTCATTTCGCAATGCACCGTCGCGATATTGCCAGCCAGCATGCATGAGGAGCTCACGTGCTTTCTTTAAATTCTGGCGCAAGCTACTTGGCGGCGTTGTCGATGGCGCTGCAGACATTGGACCAAAGACGGCATCCGGGACCCACTGCGGATATTTAGCCTTCAGGGGCTTTAGCAGCTTTAATTCCCCTTCAGTTGGCTTACGAGGACCATCAAAGTTGGCACTCAAATCACTGTTCGTGAAATAGCTATTGATTCGACTGTATTGATCAAAAAAGATTTGGCGATTGAGCCATTCAAAATCGAGTGCATAACCCAGCGCTTCACGCACACGCACATCTTTAAAAATGGGGCGTCTGACATTCATGGCGAAGCCTTGCATACCAGCGCCATTGTGATTTAAGAATGCTTTCTTTAAAAGAATGCCTTTGTCAAATTTAGAGCCCACATATCCTTTGGCCCAAATCTTGGCACGATACTCAACGAGGGCATCAAACTCCCCTGCCTTAAAGGCCTCCAACCTAACAGCATCATCACTGTAGAGTTTGTAAAGCACTCGATCAAAGTTATAAAAGCCAACGCGGACATTTAAGGGTTTACTAAGTTGATCTACCCAATAGTTTGGATTCTTTTTAAAAACAATGGATTTACCTGCCTTAAAAGATTCAATTAAATAAGGGCCGCTACCAATCGGAGCTTCAAAGGCAAGCTTCTCAAACGGAATGACCGTTCCATCGGGCTGCTTACCCCAGTTACGTGAGAACACTGGGAAGGTTCCGGCCAAGATAGGAAGCTCAGCGTTGTTATTCTTAAAATCAAAGCGAATGGATCGATCCGATAAAACTACTGCCTCTTTAATGTCTGCAAAAGTAGTTTTATAACGAGGGTGAGCTTTACCACTCATCAAAGTATCAAAGCTATATTTAACGTCGGCCGCTAGTACCGGACTACCATCCGAAAACATGGCCTCAGGGCGAATATGAAAGGTGACCGACTGATGATCTTTGGCCACCTGAATATCGTCCGCCAATAAACCGTAAATACTCGAGACCTCATCCGCACTCCCTTCAGCCAAGGACTCAAACATCAAATCGATTCCCGGGGCAGTGATGCCTCTCAGGGTAAATGGGTTGAACTTATCAAAGCTCGTTCTTTGCCCTGGGTTTGGCAAGACCAGGGTTCCGCCACGGGGGGCGTCGGGGTTAACGTAATCAAAATGGGCAAATCCATCGGGATATTTGGGCTTGCCGTATTGCGCAATCCCCTGTCCCGCCAGTGCTATGTTGGCCCCAAGCCCCACTAGCAGGGCTAGCAGCAAGAAATAGGCAATTTGTCGAATGGGCTTTAGGGTGGGCATATATGCAACAATTGTAGATAGCTAATCATATTTGAAGTAAAGGACACAACATGGGCTTTCTCACCGGCAAAAAAATCCTCATTACCGGCCTCCTTTCCAACCGCTCTATTGCCTATGGCATTGCCAAGGCCTGCCACCGTGAAGGTGCTGAACTAGCGTTTACCTATGTGGGCGAACGTTTTAAGGGCCGGATTGTTGATTTTGCAAAAGAATTCAATACCGAACTGATATTTGACTGCGATGTCGGTAGTGATGAACAAATCAGCGCCCTTTTTAAGGATTTAGCCAAATCCTGGCCTCAGTTTGACGGCTTTGTACATGCAATTGGCTTTGCTCCACGCGAGGCGATTGCTGGCGATTTCTTGGAAGGCCTATCTCGAGAAGGCTTCAAGATTGCGCATGACATCTCTGCCTATAGCTTCCCTGCAATGGCGAAAGAAGCGCTACCGATGTTGCGCGACAAATCTTCATTGCTCACATTGACTTATTTGGGATCCATGAAGAATGTTCCTAACTACAACACCATGGGCCTTGCAAAAGCATCTCTTGAGGCTTCTGTTCGCTACCTCGCCGGCTCAGTAGGACCAAAAGGCATTCGTGCTAACGGCATCTCTGCAGGCCCAATTAAAACTTTGGCCGCATCTGGTATTAAAGGGTTTGGCAAAATTTTAGAGGCAGTTGAACAAACTGCACCCCTACGTCGCAACGTGACAATTGATGATGTAGGCAATACCGCCGCATTCTTATTGTCTGACTTGGCCAATGGCATTACCGCTGAAATCATTTATGTTGATAACGGCTTTAGCCAAGTGGTCGGCGGAATGGATGAAGTTTGAGCATTCCACTACGTGAAGCCCTGAAGTTTTGGGCCAAACTAGGCTTCATCAGTTTCGGTGGGCCTGCAGGTCAAATTGCAGTTCTGCACCAAGAGTTAGTTGAAAAGCGTCGCTGGATTTCTGAGCGGCGCTTTTTACATGCGCTCAACTATTGCATGCTGTTGCCAGGACCTGAAGCCCAACAGCTGGTTACCTATATAGGCTGGCTGATGCATCGTAGTTGGGGTGGCATTCTGGCAGGCAGCCTCTTTGTACTGCCATCCTTGTTTATCTTAATTGGCCTATCTTGGGTTTATCTCACCTTTGGACAGGTTCCCTGGATTGCCGCCATTTTCTTTGGCATTAAACCCGCTGTCACTGCGATCGTATTACACGCTGCAGTACGCATTGGCAAGCGCACCATTCATAACCAAGTGCTTCAGTGGATTGCGCTTGGATCCTTTCTCGCTATCTTCATTCTCAATCTGGCTTTCCCCATCATCGTGTTGATAGCTGCTGCGATCGGATTCTGGGGTGGTAAACGCTATCCAGAGTATTTCCAGCAAGGTGGTGGTCATGATGCAAAGAAAGAAAAACAATATGGCGCTGCCATCATTGATGATCACACCCCCACGCCTGAGCATGCAAAATTTACTTATTTAAAAGCCATTCGTCATGGTCTGATTGCGCTCACATGCTGGTTACTCCCAATTGGTGCTTTAGTAGCCATCTTTGGCTGGAAGACCCTCTATCCCAATATTGCGTGGTTCTTTACCAAAGCTGCCTTTCTGACTTTTGGTGGTGCTTACGCCGTTCTTCCGTACGTTTATCAAGGTGCAGTCGAGCACTTTCATTGGCTCAGCGCCAATCAAATGATTGACGGCTTAGCTCTGGGTGAAACAACACCAGGGCCACTCATTATGGTGGTGGCTTTTGTGGGCTACCTTGCTGGACATATTCAATCCCTAATCGGCAATAGCAATCCATTTTGGTTTGGCGTAATCGGCGCCTGTGTAGCCACCTGGTTTACTTTTTTACCTTCCTTCTTTTTCATTCTAGTTGGCGGCCCCCTCATTGAGTCAACGCATGGCAAGCTTGGATTTACCGCCCCACTCACAGCTATTACCGCCGCAGTCGTTGGGGTCATCGCCAATCTTGGTCTATTTTTTGCGTATCACGTCTTTTTACCTAGAGGCTTTAGCGGCTCCATTTCTTGGGTCTCGATCCTCATCTGCGCATTAGCTGGATTGGCCTTATTTAAGTTTCAGAAAGGCGTTTTGTCGGTATTGGGCGGGTCTGCATTAGCTGGATTGCTGTTCTATTTCATCTCCGTTTTGATGGGGTGAGCTTTTCTACAAGATTGGCATAATGGAACTCATGCGAATCGAACCTCACACTATCACTCACCTGCAGGAATGGCTTGGTAAAACCGAGTCCCTTCAAGACATTGTCACTGCAGCGCCTGTACGCGCACTATCAGCAACCTTAGATCGTGATGATGCTGCGCCCAGTGCAGGGACTTTTTTACCCGAGCTATGGCACTGGCTGTACTTTCTTCCACATGCTCGCCAATCTGAAATTGGACCTGACGGTCATCCCAAAAGGGGCGGCTTTCTGCCACCGGTACCACTGCCACGACGTATGTGGGCGGGCAGCCGCATTGAATGGCTAAAGCCGCTTACCGTTGGAGATGAGATTGAGCGCGTCTCCACTATTGAATCTGTTACCCACAAAGCAGGTCGCACTGGTGATTTGATTTTCGTATTAGTCAATCACAAGATCTCAAACCAACATGGTCTTGCGATCATTGAAGAGCATGACATTGTGTATCGCGATGCGCCAGGGCCAGATGACAAGCCCGTTCCTCCAACTCCAGCGCCTACTGATGCCAAGTGGAGCAAAACCATCACGCCGGATGATGTGCTGCTGTTTCGCTACTCAGCGCTGACTTTTAATGGTCATCGCATTCACTACGATCGTAAGTATGTCACCGAGGTTGAAGGCTATCCAGGTTTAATCGTACATGGCCCCTTGATTGCAACCCTACTCGTTGACTTGGTGCGTCAAAGTATTCCGGGATGCACACTCAAGAGCTTTGAGTTCCGTGCGATTCGCCCTACTTTTGATATCAATGTCTTCACAGTAAATGCCAAGCCAGATTTAGAAAAAGATCCTAGTGGAAAAACCATCTCCATTTGGGCGCAAGATCACGAAGGCTGGCTCACCATGCAAGCTACTGCTGTTTTAAATTAATCAATCACTTTTTATTTATGACAACTCAACATCTCTCCCATGAGCTAGCCAGTTTTGCTGCCAAACTTCAGGCTGCCGATATTCCTGCAGACGTTATGAATCGGGCCGAAGACTTATTGGTCGATTGGTTTGGCTCAGCTATTGCAGGTAAGGGCTCGCGTCCAGTAGAACTCATTACACAGTTCGCACAAAACATGGGGGGCTTTGATGCAGTACATACCGGCCCTTCTGAGATTTTGGTTTCCCGTAAAACCTCCAGCCCTTTTTTAGCAGCTATGGCCAATGCTGCAGCGTCTCACGTCGCAGAGCAAGATGACGTTCACAATGGCTCAGTCTTTCATCCGGCAACCGTCGTATTTCCGCCTGCACTAGCTTGTGCTCAAGCCATTGGTGCCTCTGGCGAAGATTTATTAGTTGCTGCAGTAGCAGGTTACGAAGTCGGTATTCGGGTTGGCGAATTTTTAGGTCGCTCTCATTACAAGGTCTTTCATACAACAGGAACTGCTGGCACGTTAGCGGCAGCGGCAGCGGTTGGCCGCCTACTCAAACTCAACCCCGAGCAAATGCTGCATGCCTTTGGTTCTGCCGGTACACAGTCAGCAGGACTTTGGGAATTTCTCCGCGACGCCGCAGACTCCAAACAACTTCATACGGCACATGCAGCTTCCACTGGATTAATGTCCGCCTACATTGCACAAGCTGGCTTTACAGGGGCAGAGCATATTCTGGAAGGTAAGCAAGGCTTAGCAGCAGGCATGTCAAGCGATAGTGATCCAAGCAAATTGGTTGATCGTTTAGGAAGTCGCTGGGCTTTGGCGGAGACGAGTTTTAAATATTACGCTTCGTGTCGTCATACACATCCTGCGGCCGATGCCCTCCTTCAAGTCATGTTGGCAAACAATCTATCGCCTAAGGATATTGCCAAAGTAGAAACCTTGGTTCACCAAGGCGCTATTGATGTTTTAGGTCCGGTGACTGATCCTGCTACCGTGCATCAATCTAAGTTCTCCATGGGAACGGTTCTAGCTTTAGTGGCGCATTACCAATTTGCTGGCTTACAAGAATTTGATCAACACTTTCATGATGATGAAATCTGTACATTCCGTGAGCGTGTCTCCATGACTCTAGATCCTGAAGTGGATAGCGCCTACCCACAGCGTTGGATCGGTAAAGTCAAAGTCTATTTAAACAATGGGCAAATTCTGGATGGTCGTGTAGATGAACCCAAGGGCGATCCTGGAAATACCTTATCTCGCGCAGAGATAACCGATAAGGCAATGCGCCTTGCTGCCTTTAGTGGTGGCGCAAGTCCAGCAGAGATGAGTAAAGCAATTGATTTCTTGTGGAATATCCGCAAACAAGCCAAGATGGGGGTTTTACTTCCTTCCGCATCAGCCGCTTAATAAAAGACTCTTATTTTCTAAGTTGATATGAATCCACTCGAAACACCACTAGGCTTTAGCACTAACTTTCTATTTGTACCGGGCACTCGTCCAGAACGTTTTATGAAAGCCCTCGATAGTGGTGCAAGCGGAGTTGTCTTGGATCTAGAAGATGCTGTTGCTGAGGAAGATAAAGTCAGTGCACGCGATGCTATTCGAACTGCATGGTCTAGTTTTAGTCCCGAGCAAAAAAAGCGCTTGGTGATTCGCGCAAACTCACCCGGTAGTAAGTTTTACGCTGCAGATTTGATTTTGGCGCAGGAGCTTCAGGTTGCCTGCTTATTGATCCCAAAAAGTGAATCTTGCGACCAAATTAATGGGGCCGCTCTAATACTTCCGAATACCGCAATCATTCCCATGATTGAAACTGCAGTTGGCTTAGATCATTTAAAAGAGATTGCAAACTCCAATCAAGTGATTCGTCTTGCATTAGGTAATTTAGATTTGCAGGCGGATCTGGGTATGGTGTGTGACCGTCTTGAAACAGAGTTACAAACAGCGCGCTATCAAATCGTCTTGGCCTCTCGCCTTGCGCAGATTGCCCCTCCCATTGATGGGGTTACACCGTCTACCGATGATATTGAGCGCATTACTGACGATGCTGAGCGCGCAAAGCGTATGGGCTTTGGCGGAAAACTCTGCATTCATCCTAAGCAGGTAGAAATCGTTATCAAAGCATTTACCCCAACATCGGAAGAGTTGGCTTGGGCTCACCGCGTTATTGAAGCCGATAAGGCCTCCAAAGGGGGTGCCGTGAAGCTGGACGGTCGCATGATCGATCGACCAGTTGTTCTCTTAGCCCAAAGAACCCTGGCAATTACTGGTAAACACTAGGGTTATTCAAGACAAATAAGTTCTAAAACTGGCAAAATTGGTCTACATAAAAAGAAGGTGGAGACCACAATGCAAATCAAGAAATTCTTATTTTCAGGAATCGCTGCCGCTCTCACGGCTGGCGCATTTCTGAGCACCAGCGCCCTCGCTCAAAACAATTGGCCTACCAAGTCAATCACCTTAGTCGTTCCCTTTGCTGCTGGCGGACCAACCGATACTGTTGCTCGTTTGATTGCGGTTCCCATGGGTCAAGCGCTCGGTCAAACAGTGATCGTTGAAAACGTCAACGGTGCCGGTGGAACAATTGCGAGTACCAAGGTTGCACGTGCTGCTCCTGATGGTTACACCATTTACCTCCATCATATGGGCATGGCTACAGCAAACGCACTCTATGACAAGCTGCCATATGATCCTTTGCAAAACTTTGACTATATCGGCCAAGTGGCTGATGTACCCATGGTGCTCTTAGGTAAAAAAGATTTACCAGCCAATAACTTTAAAGAGCTCGAAGCCTATATCAAAGCCAATGGTTCGAAAGTCACTATGGCTAATGCAGGGCCTGGCGCTGTTTCACAACTTTGCGGACTCTTATTTCAGAGTCGCATGGGTGTCAAGCTAACCAACATTCCTTACAAAGGCACTGGACCCGCCCTTACCGATTTGCTAGGCGGCCAAGTGGATTTGCTTTGCGATCAAACCACCCAAACCATTCCCTATATCAAGGATGGACGCGTCAAGGCTTTCGGAACTACTACCTTAAAGCGCTTACCTGCAATTCCTAACGTCCCTACTTTGGATGAACAAGGTCTAAAAGGTTTTGAAGTGAAGGTCTGGCATGGCATGTACACACCAAAAGGCGTTCCTAAGCCTGTCTTAGATAAATTAAATGCTGCCTTGAAAAAAGCACTCAATACTCCTGATGTGAGAAAACGTTTAGAGGATGCCAATATTGATATCGTCTCTCCAGATAAGATGACTCCAACTGGACTCAAGTCACATCTGGAAGCTGAAATTAACAGGTGGGGACCGATCATTCGTAAGTCCAATATTGCAGACTAAGCTTTAGTCGCATCAAACAAAAAAGCCGGCATGATGCTGGCTTTTTTGTTTCTGTACTCTATTGATCTGGGCTATATATATGTATTAACCTGGTCTAAATAAATACCCAGAACGAGCCCTCTCACGACGCTTTCTGCGAATCATTCCAACAATGGCAAACAAAGCCCAGATAGCCAAGAACGGATCCAGCAGGTAGTCCCAAAGATTAGCCGATTCATGCCAATGGGCTGCCCAGGCAATGATCGCGATAGCAATAATCCAAATACCCTTACTCCAATTTACTAATCCGCAGACCAGGGCAAAAAATAGCACTGCCAATAGGAATGCAATCGAACCATACCCCCATGCATAAGGATCAATCATCCCTACGCCTAAGGCAAATGGATAAAAGCATAAAGAGATGATTGTCACTGTCAATTTAAAAGCAATCGGCACAGGTTTATGAGATGGCAGCAATGAACTCCATAACAGTAGAGACAAGACAATACTGAGATCGCCAGTTGCGCCACGAATGTACGCAACTAAAGGCAAATTCATCCCCAAGGGCCAAAATAAGATATTGCCAATGAGGACCACCAGAAATATCTTTACAGCAAGCGGAAAGGTATTTGGAGAAAATCTTTCCAATAAGCAAGTACACGCTACCGCACACGTTAGGGATAGCTCAATCAACACCAAGGATTGCATTAAGGAATTCATTATTGCGCCTCCTGATGTGGGCTATCCAATTCTGCTGACTGTAACTTACTGAAAGCATGGTTTAGCCAAGCGCCAGAAAAATAACGATGACGAATCTTTTTACGATCCCAGGTATATACCAAATGGACATCATCACCATTAACCGTAAGCAAATATGGGTAGGAGAATTCTTTACGCTGAGCATCGGGCAATGCCTCGTCGTCCTCTAAGACCTCAACGGTTTGCCACTGTCCAGATTTAGCATCACTCATTAACAAGACCAATCGATATCGGCCAGATTCAATATTATTAAGAACCAAAACGCGTGTGCCATTTTTTAGAACCAGTCCAGCAACCGCAGAATTGGGATTGGCAATCGGCAAATCTTCTGACTGCTGCCAGATTTGACCAGCATCTTGGGTGCGGCTAACTGGTATTTGTTTTGGCAAATCTGCACTACGCGTCTGACGAAAATAAGCGCTGGCATCCTGTGTATCATTTATAAATAGGAGTGGCTGAATTGCACTACGACCAGAACTCATGCGACGTTTATCAATCACTTGCCCTGCATCTATCCGTAAGAATTCACCAAAGCGCCCTATCCATTCGTGATAAGCCGGCAAACCTAAGAGGCCATCAGCAAACAGAACGCTCGGCGATTTCACTAGCGTACTTAAGTTCAACAAAGGGGAGCTAATCAAGCGCTGTGGCTTGCTCCATGTCAAACCCTCATCATCAGAAGTCATCGTAGAAATTGAGCTCCCAGCCCAACCACCAATAGAAACGGTCACAAAAAATAATTGCAGTCGTCCATCGGGTAATCTTGCAGGCACGGGATTGCCTAGCTTAGCGATGTAGCGTGCGAGACCCTTCTCTGCACTAATGCGGTCCATGACAACGGTGGGCGCACTCCACTCGGCAGATTTCGAGTCATATACAGAGCTATAGATCGATACATCCGCGGCACCTTCGCGACTACCAGCAAACCAAAATGCCCTCACTGCACCATCCTTTAGGGCAATCAATGATGCCGCATGAACTGAAGCGGCGCCTGTATCTGGCAACCAATTAGATTGTGGCACTGGAATGCCAGTCTTTATTTCACCTTTTGTTTTAGTAGTGGCGGACTCTTCAATCTCTTCATCTATTTGAAAAGGCGAAACTGCAAATGGCGCCCAAGCAGGACGACTATCAATATGCAGAAAGCCAATCACTGCAGCAAGCAACAGAAAACAAAGGGCAATGACACGACTCATCTACAAGCATCCTTCAGGTTTGATTCATTGGGGATAGGTGCTGGTGTAGAAACCAAATATTCAATTACAAATAAATGTTTACCTATCTGCCCCCTTAGCATCTCAGTAATTTCTTCATTAGAGTGGCGTGCCCTCATTTCCATTCGCTGCCCAACGATCTGACAAGAATCGCAGAGTGCTGGCTGCACACCCAAAGGAGCATGCACTGCTACCAAAGGATAAACCGATGTAAGGGATGCAACATTACTAGCATCTTGGGCTAAATAACCATGTAGTTTTGCTCCCGGCATCAACAAGCGATATTCCTCATCCTTGGCGCGATAGTCACAAGGAACCCAAACATCCTTATCTTGCAACTGAGCAATCGTTTCTGCAGAATAACGCCCTAAATATCCCTCTAGGGGAGCAAGACTACTCGTCAATGCGCAATAAACCAGAAAGCAAGCGGCTAAAGAGAGGGTTTTAGTGAAGCTTCGTTTAAGCAAACCAAACAAGACAAGCAATATTCCCAACGCCATGAGAATCCAATGGCCATACGAATAAGTCCATACGTCTGCATCACCCATCAATTGTGAGGCCTGAAGATTCACGCCAATCCAGAGCAGTAGCGACAACACCAATAACTGCAACAATAAGGCAATCCGAAATCCCCACAAGGGCAATCTATCCCAAGACAAGGCAATCAATGCTGCAAATGCTGGCATCACTGGCAAAAGATAGCGGCCCGAGCGTTGGCTGGGCAAGCTAAAGACCATCAAGAATGCTGCAATCAATAGCAGCAACAAAACCTCTTCCAAACTCAGAAATCGACGTGTACGCCAGCACTGCATCAAGCTAGAAATCAAGACAAAACTAAATAAGCCTGCATTGGCAATCGTAGTCAGCATTAAAAGCCAAATACTGTCACCGCCTCGAACAAGATCCATTAAATAACTGGACTGACGTGCCGCAAATTTACCCGCATTCTCGCCCAATACAAACTCTTTCCATACGGCCTCTGGATTGGGGTCTATGGCAAACCACAAGGCAAATACGCCAAGGGCAAGCACAGCAATCATGATTAACTTATATAGATCTTGAATGATTACCTTAGGAATACTCCACTGCCGCCAGCGCCAGTAATACAGTCCTAAGGCAAAAGAGGCAGGAACGATATAGGCAAATGATTTTGCAAATAAGGCGAGACCAAAACAAACTCCTGCCATGAGCGGAAAAAAGAATTTGGACTCAAATGCACATCTGCCCCAATACAAAATTGCTAAAAATGGGAGTGAAATCCAAAATACTTCCGGTGGATCTGCCAAGAATGGTCGACCATAGCGATATGTTGCAAAAAAGGAAAGCCAAACCAATGCGGCCAACATTCCAGTTTGTGTTTTGCCACTAAATCGACGAACTGCTAAAAATAAGAAAAATGCTGTTAGTCCGGTATATAAAACGCTGGGCCAACGTAAATTCGCTAGAGTCCATTCGCTTGCCCAATGGGTACTTGCAATACCCTGCCAAAAAATAAGGGGTGGCTTGGTGTTTTTGATGCCATCCATTTCAGATTGGAGCGGTAACCAGTGACCCGAATCCGCCGTCATCCGCACGATATGCATGTAGGGGTACTCATCACCGTTTTTAGGCGCAAATCGGCTATCCAAACCATAAAGGTAGGTAAATACACCTAAAAGGACTACCAATAAGGCTGAACGGTAAGAAAATGAAGCTCGCATTCCTATAGTTTATAGGGCTTACTAGAAACTCGAATATAAATGGTGGTAACTGGATTTTTGAATGAGCATATGAAAAATGTATCTGAAATCAATACCCTATTTCAGCGCCTTCTTGATTAAGATGCTAGCAACGCAATACGTAATTCATTACCCAGAAATATTCTGAACGGAGACAGACTTTATGCGAGCAAAGCTTTTAAAACCCGCAGTCTTATTGTCAATCTATATTGGCATAAGTCATTGGAGCGGAAGCGCTCTTGCCCAAAATGCCGATGCAAGCAATTTATACAAACGCGGCCTTGCAGCTACCTGCGCCAATTGTCATGGAACCGATGGCAAAGGTGTCGTTGACGGCGGAATGCCATTAATCAACAACCTTACTAGCGAACAAATGTTAGCTCAACTGAAAGCATTTAAATCCGGCGCACGTGAAGGCACCATCATGCCCCAATTAGCTAAAGGCTATACAGACGAGCAACTCGAAACCATCGCCAATCAACTTGGCAAGAAACAATAAGGAAGCACATCATGGATCGTCGACACTTTATTGGGAACAGCGCAGCTGCCCTTGGTTTGCTTGCTGGTTTCTCAGGTCAAGCGAAAGCCAGCTTACAGAAGGCAGAAATCCTTGTCATAGGTGGCGGGTACGGGGGTGCCACCGCAGCTAAATATTTACGTCTGTTTTCTAACAACACCGCTCAGGTGACTTTAATTGAACCAAACCCCACCTTTATTTCCTGCCCACTCTCAAACTTAGTTGTGGGTGGCTCACGCAACTTATCCGAACTTACCAGTTCTTATGACAACCTCAGCAAACGTCATGGGATCAAGATGATTCAAGATAGCGTGGCCAGCATCGATCCCGATAAGAAAACAGTCAAGCTCGCTTCTGGAAAAACCTTGCGCTACGACAAAGCAATTATTTCTCCTGGTGTTGCTTTGATGATGAACAGTATCGAAGGCCTATCTCAAGCCAATAAAGCAGGCGTTACTCTGCAGGCCTGGAAGGCGGGTCCTGAAACCACCGCTTTACATAAGCAGCTTGCCTCTATGCGCGATGGTGGCACTTTTGCCATCAGCATTCCAGAAGCTCCATATCGCTGCCCTCCTGGCCCCTATGAGCGCGCATGCCAAGTAGCAAACTATCTTAAGCAGAACAAGCCAAAATCGAAGGTTCTGATATTGGATGCTAACCAAGATGTCACCTCCAAAGGTGCGCTCTTTAAAAAGGTATGGGCAGAGCAGTATCCAGGAATGATTGAATATTTACCAAAATACAATGTCACTGCAGTAGATGCAAAAACAAAAACCATCAAATTTGAAGTGCAAGACGATATCAAGGCTGATGTATTAAATCTTCTGCCAGCAATGAGCGCTGGTGAAATCGCCGTTAAAACTGGCTTAGCGAATTCTAATGGCCGCTGGGTTAACGTGAATTACCTTAACTTTGAATCCACTGCACAGAAGGATATTCACGTCTTGGGTGACTCCATTCAAGTGGCTCCAGCCATGCCTAAATCGGGGCATATGGCTAACCAGCATGCCAAAGTAGCTGCTGCTGCCATCGTGGCAGAACTTAGCGGCTGGGAAATAAACCCTGCTCCAGTACTTACCAATACCTGCTACAGCTTTGTGAATGACCGGGAGGTCGTTCACGTCGCTAGCGTCCATCAATACAACGCTGCTGAAAAAACCTTCAAGCCAGTACCTGGATCGGGTGGGCTATCTCCGGCCCCCTCCACCCTAGAAGGCGTCTATGCCTGGGGTTGGGCACACAACATTTGGGCTGATAGTTTGGGTTGATCAAAGTCAACGCTGCCAAAAAAGAGGTCTGAACGCCTCTTTTTTTGTTTACACGGCTTGATAGATACCTATACTGATAGAAACATACTTAAAACTTGGAGGCTTCATGAGCACAACCCCTACCTCACCTAAGGATGCATCTAAATTAGAAGATGCAATTGAGAGATGGACCGTACCCATCGGAAACTTATTTGTCTCTTTGTTTCATCGAATTGCATTGTTTGGCATTGGCGGTGCAACCGTTTGGTCAGCAGGGGTGGCATTTCTTGAAATGGTTCATAAGGGATCAGCCTCAATAGAAGACCTGCTCTTGCTGTTTATCTATTTAGAGATTGGTGCCATGGTGGGTATTTATTTCAAAACCAATCATATGCCGGTCCGCTTTTTAATTTATGTTGCCATCACTGCGGTTACTCGCCTCATCATCGACCTAGTCAATACCAAACATGAAGCCGATATGGCCATCCTATTGATGGGTCTGACCATCTTGATCCTAGCTCTGGCAAATGCGATTGTGCGTTACGCATCATTTAAATTTCCCAGCAGAAGTGGAGATAATGAATAAAGACCCTATGGGTTTGGATTAACTCCATTATTGTGTTGATAGGGGTGAACGCCCCTATTTAAGCAATTGCGTACATACTCAATGCTAGTGCGCAAGGAATAGTAATCGCTGGAGAAATATCTTGAGATCTGGATATTTAAGGCTTGGAACTCGAGAAGATCTAACTTCTTCAGATACTCATCCCTCATGCTGGGGTTAAAGTCCGTAAGCCACTCTTGCTCATATCCTCTTAAAGTCCCATACAGACGGTTAATCTTATTTTGCATGCGTCTTGCACGAAAACTAGGCAAAGCCTGCAAGATGGGATAAGCAAGAATACAAAATGGCAGCAATATGAAAACGAGTCGATTTATGAGTTCTGCCAGCCAGAATGGCACATAATTTGATAACAATGGGTAACGATTCTTTTCATAGTGAACTGCTACAGGGCTATCCGGCAAGACTGAATCCTTGAAAGAAGGAAACTCGCCACGCTCTGAAAAAAATGATCCGCGCCCATTGATTTCGCGGGCAGCCTCTAAAAATAAAAATTGTATTGCTGGATGCATGCGATCATCTACCAATAAATTAGTAGTCGTAGCAAGTAATTTAATATCTTGCGCGGGAAAATTTCGGTTCAGATCAAATGAGCCTTGGGGCACTTGCAAAATATGCATGTACGGAATGATTTTGGCGTAAGCATCTGCACGTTTAAAGGTAACTAAATGAATAGCAGGATCATTCAGCAAGGACTGAACATTCGGCGCCTCATAGGCATCGACGATAAAAGTACCATCAATCGCCCCGTCTTTTAGAGCCTTTACTGCTTCTGCCCCTGGCAAATTGACAAAATGAGGAAGATGCTCAAATCCAGAAACTTCCAAAATCTTCATTGCTTGCGCATAGGTACCACTACCTTTAATACCAACAGAAATTGTTTTGGGGGTAAAGTATTTAAAGTCACCTCTGTGCGCCTCTAAATCACTGTTCTTCACTTCTGGGCCGCGATAAAAAAACCATACTGGATCGTAAGCAATCGCACCAAGAGATTGAACACCCTTGATATCCTTTGCATGACCTATTCCTGCCTGAACAAAAGCGGCCTGCACAGGATCTTTACGATCCACTAAGTGATCGATATTTTCTTGGGCACCTAAAGTGCTAACGAGCTCTAAAGTTACGCCCTTCTTTGCAAAATATTCAGCGTATTTTTTTCCAAGGTCCTGGTATGAACCACCAGCAGATCCAGTAGCTAGATAAACGCGATTTGGAGGCGGTGGATCTGCATACCACCAGATACCCGCAAGAATCAATAGCAAGAGAATGAGGAGTGGCCATGCTTCCTGTAAAAATTGGGTAAAGTCGGTCCACTTCTCCTGAACAGTCTCAGAAATACCCAAGTACGTCTCTTGAATGTCTTGTTTAAAGCTTCCCATGTGCTACCGATCAGCAAAGTTCATTAATGCTAATAATAATGATAATGTGCTTATTCTGATTCCTTTAATGAACTTTTGAATACCCTAAAAACATGATAACCCTTAGAAAATCCCAGGAACGTGGCTATGCCGACCATGGCTGGCTAAAAAGCTTTCATTCTTTTTCATTTGCCGGTTACCATGACCCCCGCTTTATGGGTTGGGGAAACCTTCGCGTCATTAATGAGGATCGGATAGCTGCTGGAATGGGTTTTGGTAAGCACAGCCATCGCAATATGGAAATTATTAGTTACGTCCTGTCGGGAGAGCTGGCGCACGAAGATAGTATGGGAAATATTAAAGGAATCCCGCCAGGAGATGTCCAACGCATGAGTGCAGGCAGCGGAGTAACTCATAGTGAGTTCAATCACGCCAAAGATCAGACAACCCATTTTCTGCAAATTTGGATAGAGCCTAATGTTTCCGAAATTGAACCTGGCTACGAACAACAATCTATCCCCGAAATAGAAAAAGATGGCAAGTTGCGCATCATCGCGTCCCCAACCGGAAATGATGGCGCTGTGAAAATTCATGCGGATGCAACGATATATGCTGGACTATTTAATGAGTCTCAAACTGCCACAGTGCAGCTTGACCCAAAAAGAAAAGCTTATGCTCACCTCATTCGCGGGGCAATCACGATTAATGGCCATCAATTAGCTGGTGGAGATGCCCTTCTCATTGAGAATGAAACTAAAGTAGAAATCAATAATGGCGCAGAAGCAGAAGTGCTGATTTTTGACTTGAGTCATTAATTATTTCTCAGCTTAAGCATACGATGTAGCATCACCCTTAAATTTCAAAGCTCATGATTGAAACCTCTGTTAAGAAACTAGCTGGTCCGATTATTCGACTGCATCCAAATGACAATATCGTAGTTGCTCGAGTCGATATTGGTATTGGTGCCCAAGTCCCTAGCGAGAATTTCACAAGCCGCAGTCAAGTACCTGCAGGTTACAAAATTGCTGCCAAGAAAATTCTTAAGGGTGAGCCCATCCTAAAATATAACGTGACGGTAGGTTTTGCTAATACCGATATTGATGCGGGCACCATGGTGCATAGTCACAATACCGAGTTCCGAGAGTTTGATCGTGACTACGCTTACGCGAGCGAATACAAACCAACCGAACTTTTACCCGAATCAGAGCGCGCTACCTTTCAGGGATATGTTCGAGCCAATGGACAAGTTGGCACACGTAATTTCATTGGCATTCTTTCCACGGTTAACTGCTCAGCAACTGTAGTCAACAGGATTGCGGATTGGTTTACGCCAGAGCGACTGAAAGAATTTCCTAATATCGATGGTGTGGTGGCATTTAGCCATGACATCGGTTGTGGAATGGAAATGAGTGGCGAACCTATGGAGCTACTGCGCCGTACTATGGCGGGCTATGCTCGCCACCCTAACCTAGCTGCAGCGCTGATTGTTGGACTAGGCTGTGAACGTAATCAACTCAAAGGTTTGATGGAGCAGGAAGACCTAGCTGAAGGTAATACTCTGCATACGTTCATCATGCAAGAATCCGGCGGCACACGTAAAACGATTGAGGCTGGCATAGAGGCTGTTAAAGCACTGCTTCCAGCAGCAAACAAAGTAAAACGTGAAACGGTGTCTGCCAGTCACTTATGTGTTGGCTTGCAATGCGGTGGATCTGATGGCTTTTCATCCATCACCGCCAACCCCGCTTTAGGAGCAGCGATCGATATTTTGTCCCGCCATGGTGGTACGGGAATTCTTTCAGAGACACCGGAGATTTATGGTGTTGAACACACCCTTACCCGTCGAGCGGTAAATAAAACGGTAGGTGAAAAACTCATTAAACGGATTCGCTGGTGGAAAGATGAATACTCCGTTGGTAGAGATGTACAAATTAATGGGCAAGTAAGCCCCGGCAATCAAATTGGTGGCTTAGCCAATATTTTTGAAAAATCCCTTGGATCTTCCATGAAGGGTGGCACAGGCCCCCTCATGGAGGTCTATCGATATGCTGAGCCAGTAAGAACCAAAGGCTTTGTGTTCATGGACACCCCAGGATTTGACCCCGTATCAGCAACCGGCCAAATAGCCGGGGGCGCCAATCTGATCGCCTTCACCACTGGCCGCGGCTCCATGTTTGGCTCCAAGCCAGCGCCTTGTATCAAGTTAGCCACCAATACACCGATGTATCAGCGCCTGACAGAGGACATGGATATCAATTGCGGAGAGATTTTGGATGGCACAGTCTCCGTCCAAGAGATGGGGCAGCAGATATTTGAGTTATTCCTCCGCACTGCCTCTGGCGAACCTTCCAAAAGCGAACTCCTTGGTCTAGGAGACTATGAATTTGTTCCCTGGCAAATTGGGGTAATGAGCTAAGAGAACTGTAGAATTAATCCTGTTAGCTCAACCCAGACTGAAACGAAACTGAAACAGGCTTATGAAATTTAGGGATTACTACGAAACACTCGGTGTTGCTCGCGGCGCTACTGAAGCTGAGATTAAATCAGCCTATCGCAAAATGGCCCGAAAATTCCATCCAGACGTAAACAAAGAAGCTAGCGCTGAAGAGCAGTTCAAGCAAATCGGCGAAGCTTATGCCGTTTTGAAAGATACCGAGAAACGCGCAGCCTACGATCGATTTGGCGAGAACTGGAAAAACGGTCAAGACTTTACCCCTCCCCCAAATTGGAATGAAGGCTTTGAATATTCCGATGGTGGATTTGGTGGTGGTCACCCAGGTTATGGCGGTGGCTTTGAGGGTGATCAAAGCGAATTCTTTGAATCCCTTTTTGGCAGAGGCAAACATCGCCAAGGTGGACGCAGTGGTAATCCTCGACAGGGCATGAACTTCAAAGGCCAAGATCATCATGCCAAAATATTGATTGATCTAGCTGATGCGTATAACGGTGCCAAGCGGACGATTGCACTGCATATGCCTACGCAAGATGCGAATGGTCATGTCAGTACACAAGAGCGCAAATTAGATGTCAGCATTCCTAAAGGCATTAAGTCTGGACAAAATCTGCGACTATCTGGACAGGGTGCTCCTGGTGTTGGCGAAGGTCCTGCTGGCGACCTTTATCTAGAAATTGATTTCCACCCTAACGCTATTTATCGTGTTGAAGGAAAGGATGTCTTCATTGATATCCCTTTGGCACCATGGGAGGCCGCTCTTGGAACAACAGTTAATGTGCCTACCCCAGCAGGCAGCACTTTGGAATTAAAGATTCCAGCAGGCACAGTAGCGGGTCGCAAAATGCGACTCAAAGGTAAAGGTATTCCCAGCGCGGAACCTGGCGATCTGTATGTTGTCCCTACTATCGCCTTACCACCAGCCGATACTGATGCCCATAAAGAAGCCTATCAAACCTTTGAGAAAGCTTTTGATTTCAACCCCAGAACTCACTTGAAGGGATGATCGAGATGACACAAACCAATATCACCTGGATTGAAGGTAGCGTCGTTGAGAATGAAGTTCATATGACGATTGTGGAGCTCTCTCACGCCTCGCGCACGCCAGAAGATCTCATCATGACCTGGGTTTCAGAAGGAGTACTCAGTCCAGTTGGATCATCGCCAGAAGACTGGCGCTTTAGTGGCGATTCTTTGAGAAGAGCGAAAACTGCAGCCCATCTTACACATGATCTTGAGTTAAATGTGCCTGGCGTTGCGCTTGCACTAGACCTACTCGATGAAATTGCCCAGTTGCGTGCCCGCCTACCGCGCAAATAGGCCTTTACACTAAGATTCTGAACGACTCAAAAGCCGCTCCCAACGCTGCAGCTTTTGATCTAATTGAACAGTAATTTCACTTAGGCGCGCTTGCATGCTTGCCGCTAACTCAGGTTCATTTTTATACAAATCTGGATTGCTCATTGCAATGCCAATGTCAGCCTGCTCTGTTTCCAAGACTTCAATCTGCAATGGCAAAGCTTCTAGCTCCTGGCGTTCCTTGCCATTAAGCTTTTGAATAACGCTCTTGGCTGCTGGCTTATTTTCTGTCTTAGTCTTTGCCTCAGCTTTCACTTCAGCCTTTACCTCTACTTTAGGCTCTGATTTTTCTACAGATTTTGTATTGGCATTCGCGGCGCGAATTTTATCAGAGCGTGCCTTCTGTATTTTCCAATCCTCATAACCACCCTCATACTCACGCCAGAAACCATCGCCTTCATTCGCAATAATGCTCGTGACAACGTTATCTAAGAAATAGCGATCATGACTTACTAGGAAAACAGTACCCTTGTAATCTTGCAACAGTTGCTCGAGCAAATCTAAGGTGTCAATATCCAAGTCATTTGTTGGCTCATCCAAGACTAAAACGTTTGCTGGACGAGCAAACAAGCGAGCCAACAGCAAACGATTGCGCTCTCCACCGGAAAGCGTGCTGACAGGAGAATTTGTTCTCTCAGGCGCAAACAAGAAATCACTCAAATAACTCTTTACGTGCTTTTTATTGCCGTTGATTTCTATCCATTCACTACCAGGGCTAATGTAATCTTCCAGTGAGGCATTGAGATCTAAGCCTTCGCGCATTTGATCAAAGTAAGCCACTTCAATACGAGTGCCCATGGTTGCAGTGCCGGAGTCCGGAGCAATCGTACCCAATATTAATTTGAGCAAGGTTGTCTTACCTGCGCCGTTAGGACCCAGTAGACCCACCTTATCACCGCGCAAAATCGTTGCTGTGAAATCTTTCACAATCGGACGATCATACGTTTTGCTGACGTTTTGGAGATCAGCCACAATCTTGCCGCTACGGTCTCCAGCAGACACTGCCAATTTCACCTGCCCCATCGCATCTCTGCGCTCGGCACGGCTACTACGTAAATTTTCTAAGCGGGCAATTCTGGCAACACTTCGAGTGCGACGCGCTTCAACACCTTTGCGTATCCAAACCTCTTCTTGTGCCAATAATTTATCGGCACGGGCATTGGCTAAAGATTCAGAGTTAAGCTCTTGCTCTTTTAAAACTTCATACTGAGTAAAGTTTCCAGGATAGCTACGCAAAATACCGCGATCCAACTCAACAATCTGCGTGCAAACGTTGTCCAAGAAAGCACGGTCATGGGTAATCAAAATAACTGAGCCTTGATATTCCTTGAGCAACTCCTCTAACCAAGCAATCGAGTCTAAATCCAAATGGTTGGTTGGCTCATCTAACAGAAGTACATCTGGCATCTCAACCAAAGCGCGCGCTAAGGCAACCCGTTTTTTTGTGCCCCCAGAAAGTGTATTGATCTTGAGATCTGCTTCGAGATGTAGGCGGTCTAAAGTTTCATGAACGCGTTGCTCCCAATTCCAGCCACTTAATGCCTCTAATTGTGACTGTACCTCGTCCAAGCGATGATGAGAGGCATCATCCCATTCGCCAACGCTCAGAGCTTCATACTCCTCACGCAAAGCCTTGGCCTGGGCAACACCCTTAGATACCGCCTCAAAAATAGTCTCTTCTGCTTCAAAGATAGGCTCCTGAGGCACGTAGGCAATCCTCAGACCTTGCTGATATTGAAGCAGCCCATCATCCAATTTTTCGATGCCGGCCATTATCTTCAATAAAGAAGATTTGCCAGTGCCATTACGGCCAATTAAGCCAACACGCTCACCCGATTCGAGTGAAAAAGCAGTGTTTGCGAGGAGGTCAACGTGGCCAAAAGCCAGTTTTGCATCAGTGAGTACGATTAAAGCCATGGCGACATTATCGTCACTTCCCCAAAAGAAGAGATATTTCCATCAATATCTGCGAGACTAGCCACCTATGGTTTGCAAACTAACGCCCTCTGCGCCCCGCCTCATCCTCTTTTCTGGACATGCTGGCACTGGGAAGTCGACTTTGGCTAAGAGGGCCTTACCTTTGCTAATTGAAAAAACAGGGGAAGATTTTTTCTTTCTGGACAAAGACACTGCCTATGGTGCCTTTAGCGCCCATGTCATGAAACTGACGACCCAGAACCCCAATGACCGTGATAGCCCCTATTACCTAGAAAACCTCCGCGATTGGGAATACCAGGGGCTCATTGATATTGCTAGAGAGAACTTACTCCTCGGCGTGAATGTGATTTTGGTGGGGCCGTTCTCCAAAGAGATTCAGAGTGGCAGAATGTTTGACCCGCAAAAGCTTGGAGTGCCGCCACAAACGACCATTCAGATTGCCTGGATTGATTTAGAGGAATCAGAAGCTAGAAAACGGATGGAAAAACGGGCTGACCCTAGGGATGAATGGAAACTTGCTCACTGGGATCAATATGCCAAACGTAGAACAGAGCCGCCCATCCATTCAGCTTTGCACCGTTTTGATAACTGCTCTTTTACAGAAGACGCCTTTGTAAAGTTGATTGACGATTTGGCTCCGTAAGAGCGGATTCAGAAGACAAAAAAATAGGACCCCTAAGGAGCCCTATCTCAAGAACCAAGAACTGAATTCTTAGAACTTGTAAGTCACACCAACAGCTGGCATCCATGGGTTCAATGTCAACTTGCCAGATGCACCGGCAAGCGCTCCACTACCAGTTACATTAGTGCTCATAGTTGCATATTTCACGTCAACGTTTAAACCCCAGTTTTTATCCAACATGTAATCCATACCAACTTGACCAACAAAACCAACACTAGACTGATCAACTTGCACCTGATTTCCGAGCGCAGGGAAATTTTGACGATTTCCAAAGATAGTGTAATTAATACCAGCGCCAACATAAGGTTTAAAAGCACCTAAGTCAGTGAAGTGGTACTGAGCCAAGAGTGATGGCGGCAAAGCTGTAATCTTACCGGCGTTGGCATTTCCTGGGCCATAAGTAATGTTTACTTGTTGTGGCCATGTCAACACCAACTCAGCAGCAATATTTTTTGTGAAAAAGTAAGAAACATCAAACTCAGGAATAACTTGATTTTTAGCTTTTACGTTTGCGGCTTGGACCAAACCAGACTGTCCATTTTGCCAAAGCAAATCCACCGCACGCACACGCACCATCCATGGATTCTCTTCTGCTTGAGCTTGAGCCTGAGCTGCGATTGGGGCTAAGGATGCTACTGCAGCCATTGCTGCTACGAGTGTCTTAATACGCATGATGGTTTACCTTTTTGTTATCAATTTCGATGAGATCATTTTCGAATTGATGCAGAAGGTGCAATTTGATGTAAATCAAATTGAAAGTGCTTAGGAATTTTTTGTTTGCTAAAAAGCAACACTGTTTAAGAGCGCGTTTGATCTAGATCAAATTGCCGGCACCATACCCTTACAAAACCTTGGAATACGTGCCTTTTGCTTGAGATTCTCTGAGGTGTCGATCAAAGGTCATTGCCACGCGCCTAGCCAAGAGGCGGCCTTTGGTAGGAACCAGCATATTCTGCCCTTCCCAATCCAACAGTCCAGCTTCCTCTAGATTTTTTAACTCTTCTATCTCCGTTTTAAAGTAGCTCTCAAAATCAATTCGATGTGATGCCGCAAATGCTTTGGTATCCAAGGCAAATTGACACATCAATTCACCTATAAGCTCTCGACGCAGTAGATCATCTTTGTCGAGCTGTAGTCCTCGCAAGACTGGTAGATGCCCATGATCAAGCAAGTCATAATATTCGTCTAAGGTGCGAACATTTTGAGAGTAGCAATCATCTACCTTACCAATAGATGAAATTCCAAATGCCAACAGATCGCACTCTGCCTGTGTCGAATAACCCTGGAAATTACGATGCAGTTTTCCTTCTTTTTGGGCGATTGCCAATTCATCATCAGGTTTAGCAAAATGATCCATACCAATAAAAATATAGCCAGCCTCGCCTAAGCGCGCAATCGTATTGGAGAGAATATCGAGCTTATCTGCAGCAGCAGGTAAATCTGCCTCGGCAATCCGGCGCTGCGGCTTAAAGATATGCGGCAAGTGTGCATAGTTGTAGACCGACAGGCGATCGGGATTCATGGCCAATACTGCATCTACGGTTTCTTTAAAGGTTGCAGGTGTTTGTTTTGGTAGGCCGTAAATTAAATCTACGCTTCTGGATTTAAATCCATACTTTCTGGACCAATCCATTACTGCTTGAGTTTCTTCAATCGTTTGGACCCGATGCACAGCCTCTTGAACGGCTAAGTTGAAGTCTTGCACCCCTAAGCTAATGCGATTAAAGCCCAACTCCGCTAAGAGGGCAATATCTTGCTCAGTCACACGTCTTGGATCGATCTCAATGGAATACTCGCCGCCAGGCAAAAGCTCAAAATGCTCGCGGGTGTGATGCATCAACTCTGTCATCTCATCATGTGACAGAAAGGTTGGTGTACCACCACCCCAATGCAATTGCGTCACTGGAATCTTTTTCTGAGCGCCCATAGCCTGGGTAACCATCGCCATCTCTTTTGCTAGGTACTTTATATATTTAGCACTGCGTCCATGATCTTTTGTAATGATCTTGTTGCAGCCACAGTAGTAGCAAATATTGGGGCAAAACGGCAAATGAAAATATAGGGAAAGAGGCTCATTGGCTTTCGCCACCCTACTTAGAGCGCCTAAATAGTCGGCCTCAGAAAAATCACCATGAAATCGATCAGCGCTCGGATAGGAGGTATAACGCGGCCCATTGATGTCAAACTTTTTCAATAGCTCTGGATGGAATAAGACTTCTTTTTCCTTGGCTGATGCATGCGTTACTACTGGGTTCATGAAGGTCTTCAGGGATATTTACTTTGACAGAAAGTCTAGCGCAACCGCTTCTGCTACTTTAATCCCATCGACACCGGCAGACAAGATCCCACCTGCATAGCCAGCCCCCTCACCTGCCGGATATAGACCTTTGATATTCAGACTCTGATAATTGGGGCCACGAGTAATCCGCAAAGGAGAGGATGTGCGCGTCTCCACTCCTGTTAGGACAGCATCTTTCATAGAAAAGCCTTTAATTTGCTTTTCAAAGGCTGGGATCGCCTCCCGTATCGCTTCGATTGCATAAGCAGGCAAACTTTCCGCAAGGTCAGTTAAATGAACGCCCGGCTTATATGAAGGCATAACACTACCAAATTCCGTGGATGGTCTTCCCTCTAAAAAATCACCGATGAGTTGACCTGGTGCCTCATAAGTTCTGCCGCCCAATTCAAAAGCCTTGGACTCTATTGCCCTCTGAAACTCAATCCCAGCTAGTGGGCCACCCGGGTAATCTTCAGGGGTAATACCAACCACAATACCTGCATTAGCATTTCGTTCATTACGAGAATATTGACTCATGCCATTCGTCACTACTCGATTTGGTTCGGAGGTGGCAGCAACTACTGTTCCGCCGGGGCACATGCAAAAGCTATAGACAGAACGGCCATTTTTAGCGTGATGTACCAATTTGTAATCTGCTGCACCAATTAACTCGTTGCCGGCATGAGGACCAAGGCGCGCCTTGTCGATCAGCGACTGTGGATGTTCAATCCGAAAGCCCACTGAAAAAGGTTTGGCTTCCATAAAGACCCCTGCATGATGCAATGCTTCGAAAGTATCGCGCGCGCTATGTCCAAGAGCCAGGATCACATGGCTAGCAGATAAGTCCGGCTGGCCTTCTATTTTGACCCCTGTAATTTGCTCATTCTCAATATCAAAGCCAATTACCTTTTGTGAAAACCGAATCTCGCCACCTAGATCAATGATTTCTTGACGCATCTTCTCAACTACACCGACCAAGCGAAAGGTACCAATATGAGGTTTAGCTACATAGGTAATTTCTTCTGGCGCACCTGCTTTGACAAACTCATTGATGACCTTGCGGCCGTAAAACTTAGAATCTTTAATCTGGCTATACAACTTACCATCTGAAAACGTACCGGCCCCACCCTCACCAAACTGCACATTGGATTCTGGATTCAGTACATTTTTGCGCCATAAGCCCCAGGTATCTTGAGTACGTTCACGCACTTTTTTACCACGCTCAAGAACAATTGGTTTAAAGCCCATTTGTGCCAAGACCAGTGCAGCAAATATTCCGCATGGTCCAAATCCAACGACAACTGGGCGCATTGCCTTGCCGTTATGAATTGATTCAGGAGCTTTTGCTACGAAGTGGTAACTCGTATCCGGGGATGGCCTTACATGAATATCCCCTGCGAATTTCTTAAGGAGGTCGTCCTCATTTTTTACCGATAAATCCACTGTGTAAATAAACGAAAGGGCGACATTTTTCCTAGCGTCGTAACTACGCTTAAAGACCACGAACGTCATTAAGTCCTTAGCGTTCAAATTGAGGCGCTTCAAAACCGCCATCTCCAGGGCTTCAGGAGCATGGTCAATTGGCAGACGTAATTCAGTAATACGGATCATGAGTTTTACGATACACAGTAATTTGAGGCTTTTCTAGGCTCAGCAAGAGCCACAAGCCAAATAATACTGGTTATGAGATTACTCAGACCAGGAGTTGGCTCATAAAGGCGATAATGCGTCATGGCTCTACGCGCAACTATTCACAAAGCCGACCTTCATGTCGCAGATTCTGACCGTCATTACTATGGCAGCCACTCCCTAACTATCGCTAAACATCCCTCAGAAACTGAGCAGCGGATGATGATCCGCATTATTGCCTTTGCATTGCAGGCGCAAGAAGATTTGGTGTTTACAAAAGGTTTGAGCGATACCGATGAACCGGATCTCTGGATTAAAGATCTCACTGACGCAATTAAGCTATGGATTGAAATCGGCCAGCCTGATGAACGCCGTATTCTGAAAGCCTGTGGTCGCTCAGATCAAGTGATTGTTTATTGCTATGGCGGACACACCAGCAAAATCTGGTGGGATGGTATTGCAAACAAACTTACTCGCGCGCGTAACTTACAAGTAGTTTCAATTCCAGCTGAGCAGGCTGAAGAACTGAATAAGTTAGTTGAGCGAAGCATGGTGATTCATGTCAACATCCAAGATGGTGAGGTCTACGTATCCTCTGATCATGGGCAAGTCACTATTACTCCAGAGATTTGGCGCAGCAGTTAATCATTAGTAAATAGGTTTTGAGAAATGCAAACGATTGTCTTTGATACCAATGTCTTGCTAGATCTCTTTGTCTTTAATGACTTTAGGGCGCTTCATTTAAAGCAAGTGCTGATCGAAGGCAATATTGAGGCCTTGGCCACTCAAAGCACACTAGAAGAATTTGCTGATGTCATTGCGCGCCCCTTATTTTCCTTGGATGAAGCACAACAAGAGCTAACCCTCAATCAATGGCTGAGTCTTGCCAAGGTGTTTGATGATCAAAGTCTTGTAAAGGCACCTTGGGTGTGCCAAGACCCGGATGATCAAGTCTTTCTAGATCTCGCCTATACAGTAAAGCCCTGCATCTTAATCAGCAAAGACAATGAAGTTTTACGATTTGCGAATAAAGCAGCCAAAGAACAGGTTCTGATTACTGCAGATTACAACGCCCTATCTCTATAGACTTTTGGCGGCCTGCGCTGCAATCTCAAACGATCTTAGGCGCGCTTGATGATCAAAAATTTGTCCTGTAAAGATAAGCTCATCGGCACCGGTGAGATCTAACCAATGACGCATCCCCTTTTGAATCGTCTCTAGCGTACCAACCACTGAGACTTGCAAAGTATGCTCTGCTGCCGCTTGCTCATGAGGCTCACAAAATTCATTGATGTCAGCGATGGGGGGCGGTAACTGCCCTCGTGTATTGCGACGCATTCTGATCACGTTCTGTTGTAACGTAGTAAATAGATGCTGAGCTTCTTCATCGGTATCTGCAGCCACTACATTCATCACAAATGCTGAATAGGGTTTCGCTTGTTGTGCTGATGGCTTAAAGAGGTCGCGATAGATCTTCATCGCTTCTAATAATTGCTCTGGTGCAAAGTGTGAAGCAAAAGCATAAGGCAAACCGAAGTGCGCTGCTAATTGGGCGCCATAAAGACTAGACCCCAAAATCCAAATAGGTACATTCGTGCCCATGCCCGGGATTGCTTTGACTGATTGCCCTTCTTGAAGGGGGCCAAAATAATGTTGCAACTCACGAACATCTTGAGGAAAGCGATCATCGCTCCCCAGCAAATCTCGGCGCAAGGCCCTCGCAGTCATTTGATCGGTGCCAGGCGCCCTTCCCAAGCCGAGTTCAATTCGTTCTGGGTATAAAGACTCTAAGGTGCCAAATTGCTCAGCAATGACTAGAGGGGCATGGTTCGGCAACATGACGCCACCGGAGCCCACTCGAATGTGAGAAGTGCCACCAGCTATATAGCCTAGAAGCACTGCTGTTGCTGAGCTCGCATTACCCGTCATATTGTGATGCTCTGCTACCCAATAGCGGGTATAACCCCATTTTTCAGCATGCCTAGCCACATCCAATGAATTGCGTAAGGCATCGGCAGCAGTAAACCCCTGAGGGATCGGAGATATATCTAGAATGGAGTATGGGATGGAATTTGCCATCGCTAGATCATACCGAGAAAGTGCATTGTTGACATGAGTAAACCCAAAATGGCCGATCCTGATGATGGCCTCTTTAAGCCGGGTAGTAAGCTGAGACACATCAAGACTGGCGGCTTTTATAAAGTCGTTTTTTTGGCCAACGTGGAAGCAACGTTAGAGCCTGCTTATGTATATGAATCCATGCAATCCCATGACTTTTGGATTAGACCCAAAACAGAAATGGAAGATGGGCGTTTTGAGCTCGTCTCAGAATAAGAAAGCCAGTTGACTATGTCTGAAGAACGCATTACCAATCTAGAAATCAAGCTCAGCTTTACAGAAGACTTAATTGAAAAGCTCAATGAGACGGTATACAAACAGCAACAGCAAATTGAATTTCTGTACCGTGAACTCAAAGCCATCAAAGAGCAAGCAAGTAGCAGTGGTGGTGGAGGCGGAAGTCTTAGAGATGAGATTCCCCCGCACTATTAATCAACTGATAATATAGTTCTAGGGAATGATGTTCCCATCAATAGATCAAAGGAAATATATATGAGCAACTTAACGCTATTTCTAGTCCAGTGGGGCTTAACCTCCTTATCCCTTTGGGTCGCCAGCTATATCTTTAGTGGCTTGCGCTTTGCGGATGGTGGCTCACTCTTAATTGCCGCCCTACTATTGGGCTTTGCTAATGCAATCGTCAAGCCATTACTCATTTTATTCACGCTACCGCTCACGGTGGTGACGATGGGTCTCTTCTTGCTCGTGATCAATGCGTTAGTGTTAATGCTTGTTTCTACAGTAGTCAGTGGCTTTACGATCTCCAGCTTTTGGACCGCATTCTTTGCCAGCATCTTTATTTCTTTGTTTAGCCTCTTTGTCAGCGGCCTCGTTTTTTAAGAAATACATCTCAAAGGTTAATTATTTGCGGGATTAATGCTTGGCCAAGGATGCAGCGCAGTTTTACATGGCTGTGACTTGGTCATCAATGATTTAGCATTCTCGGCGGCAATACTAATCCCGCCAGTCAAAAAGCCTAAACCAATTGAGGCGGCGCTAGTGACTACTCCAGTCTTATTTACTCCAGCCTTAGGATTTTGCAAGGTTCCCTCAATTTTGACGAGGCCGCCTAAATCCAAACCCGTTGTTAAGCCCGATTTCTCGCTTGGGCTGATGTTGATATTCAGGGCTTCAGTATCCAGATTTACAGATCCTGAAAGGACAATATTCAAGCGATCTGTTTCAATACCAACTGAATTCTGAATACCAACTACCCCGGCATTGATCGGTAAATAAGCGACAGCGCAATCCAGAATAGTTTGATTGGACTTTTTATAGAGGGGATTGATTTCATCAAAAACCGTAATCAAAAAATCTCCACCCTTGTTTATAAATTTTGAATCTAGCTTAGCTTGCCCTATCGATACTTGAATAACGCCATTCGCTCGACTGACTAACTGATGAGGGGTGATTCCATTTCCTTTTAAATTCCAGGCAATATGAGTAGCTCCACCAGAAACCTTCGCACTAGAATCTGTGGTCGCAACAATTTGCTCTAAGGTAAAGTCTTTGGCCATTCCTTTAAAGGAGATATTGGGTGCATTGCCATTGAATCCTGATACAGAAAGATGAGCTTGAGCTTTCCCTTTGCCAACATTAAAACTTAAATCTTTTGCATCAATTTGGTCATTCTTAAATTGAATGGTGGTTTTAAAGTTAGCAAATGGCGCTTGATTGGGCACCCCAAGTTCAGCAATATCGATATTGATCGAGCCATCAGCTAGTGGCAAAAGATTGAAAGGCAATGCCTCGTCTGAGAAAAAATATTTTCCTTGGGACTGATGAGCTGTCTCTGAACCAGATTTAGTAGTGGAACTGGCTATTACTGCAGAGCCTGCTAAAGGCGCTAAATCAAACGACTGGGAGTTCAGCTTGATATTAAATTGCGCCAAAGACTGAGGCACCTTAATAATCTCACCCGTAATGTCAAGCGACTTCTTATTTAATGTCAACATTAAATCCAGATCTATTTTTGCTGGCGCCTGGTTCCAGGCAAAGTAAGCTTTGCGGAGTGAGCCTGTCTTACCCTTTAAGTTCAGGGTGTAGTTCGCATACTGAAGATCCATCAGAATCGTAGACTTACCGTTATCGCTGGTTAGAAATAATTTAGGAACGTTTATCACCTTTACAGCATTTCCGTTATCTTGATAATGAATGCGAGCATCAACCACTTCAAGAGCTCCAATAGACACAAGCACGTTATTAGAAGAAACACTGCTTGCTGACTTCGCCCCTGGAGCGCTAGGAGTGCCGGGATTGATAGTGGGCGGAGTGAGATTCCAATTGCCATCTCCCGCTTTATTCGTTTGGAGATATACCTCTAGACCCGTGATATTCATTTTCCCGATCTCAACGCTACCTTTAAGCAAAGGCCATAGCCTAATGTCCAACTCAATTTGCTTTAACGCCAACATGTCTGGATTGCTTGCCCAAGCAGTATTGCTGAGTGAGACCTGTTCAGCCTTTACGCTAATGGATGGAAAAAGATTGAGGCTTACCGGCCCAGTGATTTTCAAATCACGTCCAGTAGCTTCCTTGACTGAGGAGCTCAGAAGCTTAGTTAATTCTGTAGGGTTAATAAAAGATGCTGCATACCAAGCGCCTAGACCGGCCATGGCAATGCTACCTACTAAAGCAATCAGGAAAATCTTCAGTACTTTATTCACCTCACCATTCTAAATGGAGTGAAAGTGATTAGGGGGACAGAACCTACCCTAGACTAAAATAAGCTGATGAGCACAGAGAATCTACCAAAGTGTCCTGCTTGCCAGGAAGATATGACTTACCCAGACGGGGAAAATTTTGTTTGCGCACAATGCGGCCACGAATGGCCAATGATTGGGGCTGCTGAAGAAATTGAGGCAGGCCTCATAGTCAAAGATGCAAATGGCAACCTATTAGCGGATGGCGATACCGTCACCCTCATTAAAGACCTGAAGGTCAAAGGATCTTCCACAACCCTGAAGGTCGGCACCAAGATTAAAGGCATTCGCCTAGTATCTGGAGACCATGAGGTCGATTGCAAAACAGAAGCCGGCAATATGCTCCTGAAAGCCTGCTTTCTAAAAAAAGCCTAGATCCATTTAGCACCCAAGCTTTCTGCTACAGCCTGCCCTTAAGTTGCCGCCTTTTTCAAGACTGCATAAATCTGATCTTTAAGAAGTAGCTTTTCTTTTTTCAAGGTTTCGATTTCTTCTGGAGTGCTTGGCTCGGAATGGTTCTCCATTCTTTGGATCTTCTGATCTAAATTATTGTGCTTATCAAATAAGTGAGAGAAATGACGATCTGACGTTTTCAACTTGGTAATGAGTTCACGATATTCAGGAAACATAGACCCTCTTGATATTTAGGTTGTACAAAACTTTATGCTTTCAGTGTAGCAACCCTGCTTTGCAAGAACAATAGCCAAATCTATCTATTTATTTCAGCCCTTCCCTTGTAATCTGCAGGTAAAACCCCATATATGAAATGCGAATTCCTTCCAGAATTTGCAGTAATATCAGCTAGTGCATTAAGCACAATAACTACCAAAAGAAGGGTAATAAACCATGGCTACAAAGAAGTCTCCAGCAAAAAAGAAAGTAGCTACCAAGGTGGTAAAAAAAGCCCCCGCTAAAAAAGCTGTCAGGAAGGTTGCCGCTAAGAAAGTAGCAAGCAAAAAGACGGTCAAAAAGGTAGTGAAAAAACCAGCAGCCAAGAAAGTGGCTGCTAAGAAGCCTGCTACCAAAAAAGTAGCGGTCAAGAAAACACCGGCAAAGAAACCTGCGGCAAAAAAGCCAGCAGTCAAGAAAGTTGCCAAGAAGACTGCTAAACCTGCTTCATCAAAAGCTCCTAAGGTAGACCAATATGGTCTAGAGCAAGATGATGAGTTTTACGGTCTCTATTTTGCAAAGTCCACTAAAAAAGGATTGGTTGAAGTCAAACCTTGTACTTTCTCATTGATGTACTGGTGGAAAGGTTTGCTTGGCTACCCTGACATGATCGAGATCTCCAAAGGAAGTAATACTGCGATGCTGCAGTTTGAGTCTACATTTGGTGGTGGCGATTCTGGTGAGACCGAGTTAACCGAGAAAGATGTACTAGATATTGATCACATCATTGAAGTAGATGAAGAAGAAATGATGATCTCCCTCTACTCCTATGTGCCGATCCCAGTGCCTGAGAAATTGGTTGGGGCTTTGAGCCTAGCAATTCTGAATATCAATCCAGAAACTCGTTATGGCAGCTTAGAGTTATGCCCTACTGAGAATGAAGAAGGTGAAACTGAGCATTTCTTGCGCTACCGCGCAGCAACCTATTTGCGTGGCATCAAGTCAGGCAAAGTGGAGGCGATTGAAAGCCTTGTAACCAATGGTTCTGAGTTCTTTGGTCTTGCTTTAGATGCAATGTGCGTAAACAAGTCAATTAAGAAGTGGTTGTTGAGCTAATTAAGCACCAACAATCGGCGGAGTAACTAGCCGCCGCTATCTGCAAAGATAGATGTAAGTTAAGGGAAAACGGTCATTGACCGTTTTTCTGCTTTCTAGAATCGTCACCGTTCTTTTGCCCTGCTTCTTGCACTCTGCAAGAGCCACTTCCTGAGCCTCATTCTCTTTAGCAGTCTTAGGCGCATGCACGCCAATCGTTCCATCGGACTGCTGATAGACCCCGAATTCGCTTTGCGGGGTTGAGCAGGCAACTAAGCCCATACCCGCTGCAAGCGCAACTCCCAGCAACATCAATTTATCTAAGATCTTCATCTTATCCTCATATTTCCCTTCATCTTAATGCCATCCCTAAAAATGGAGGCAAGCAGAGACCCTGCCGCTGTTTTTACAGTGTTATTAATTTTTGGTATTTTGATTTTTGCTGCAGTGTTTCGCTTCAAACGATTAACCAACTTGATTGGCCACACTACTGCGGTTGATGTCTTTTAAAGAGCGTACTAACAGTCTCCACATCTGCGGTAAAACTTTACGTCTGTACGCTCTTTAATGCTGCGGGCGAACCCTCAGCGAGTTACCACTATATTCCTTGCTTCTTCAAAATTCAAGGGTTTACCCTAATATATTTCATTAATTAGGACTTAACTTACCGCCAAAGAAATGGTTCCTAAGCCAAAGGGCAACCGAGACCAATCCCACCATAATTGGCACCTCAACCAAGGGTCCAATGACCGCTGCAAATGCAGCACCTGAGTTAATCCCAAAAACCGCAATGGCTACAGCAATGGCTAGCTCGAAGTTATTACTAGATGCTGTAAACGATAAAGTACAGCAGCGCTTGTATTCAATACCCATTTTGATGGTGATGAAAAATGTTAACAAGAACATCACCACAAAAAATATTAACAAAGGAATGGCTATCGTAATGACATCCATGGGTAGCTGAAGAATGAGCTTTCCCTTTAAGCTAAACATCACCACAATTGTAAAGAGCAGAGCCACCAAAGTCAGTTTGCCAATTCTGGGAACGAAAGTATTTTGATACCACTCTCTAGAGACAAACTTTAGGGAAATGTATCTGGTTAAAAATCCTGCTATACAAGGAACACCAAGATAGATGGCAACTGTTTTCGCTATATCGCCGATGGTGATATTAACGACAGAACCTGCAAAGCCAAAATATGGCGGCAAGACGGTTAAGAAGAAATAAGCATACAAACTAAAGAACAGCACCTGAAAGATGGCATTAAAGGCCACTAACCCTGCGGCATACTCAGTCGAACCTTTAGCAATATCGTTCCACACGATCACCATTGCAATACAAGGCGCTATCCCAATGAGTATGAGGCCAGCCATGTATTCCGGCTGGCTAGGCACAAAGATGATGGCTAAGAGGAACATCAAAGTAGGCGCCACAATCCAATTGAGCAAGAAAGCTAAACCAAATATTCGTTTATCTCTAAACACGTCAGGCAAATCCTCGTACTTCACCTTAGCAAAGGGTGGGTACATCATGAGAATGAGCCCAATAGCGATTGGGATATTGGTCGTTCCACTTTGAAATGAATTAATGAACCCCTCTACCCCTGGGACAAAATACCCCAAACCAATACCTACTGCCATGGCAGTAAAAATCCAAACGGTCAGATATCTATCTAAAAAGGAAAGCTTGCTGGTAACAGTACTCATAGCTTAGCGTGTATCTCTTGAAGGCTGAGTGAATTGAGTCGATCTAAAGGCATATCCGCCAGAAGATCAATACGTTTTTTAAGACCAATCATGACGTCTTTAAATGCACGCCGTTTATCGTCATCTGATCCTGCCGCTTGAGATGGATCAGGAAATCCCCAATGCGCAGTAGCAGGTCTTCCGGGCCAAAATGGGCAAACCTCACCGGCCGCATCATCACAAACAGTAATAATAAAATCCATCTGAGGCGCATCGGGCAAGCCATACTCATCCCAAGACTTGGAACGTAATTTTGATTCGTCGTAGCCCATCTGCAAAGCGAGTTCGCGCGCAAATGGATTGACCGATGTACCAGGAGTAGACCCTGCTGAGTAACCAACAAACTTTCCACTTAAATGCGTGGAAGCAATTGCTTCGCCCAAAACGGAGCGAGCAGAATTATGGGTGCATAAAAAGAGAATATTGAACTGCTTCATTTAGCCTTAGCCTTTTTAATAATGGATACCGGCGCGCATGATTTGCCGCCACAGCAGTTTTCAAGCAGAAACCCGCTTAATTCTTGAACTAGGCTGGCATTTGGTCGATATATGAGATTGCGACTTTGACGCTCTACCGACAATAAATCAGCCCCCACCAGTTCTTTTAAATGAAAACTCAGTGTGGCATTAGCTACCCCAAGTTTTTCAATAATCTCACCGGGCGTTAATCCTGTGTCACCACGTTGCACTACTAAGCGAAAGATATTCAAACGCGTCTCTTGGCCCAAGGCCAGGAATACTTTGATGGCATCAGTATTTTTCATATTTCCAATTATATCGAAATATATTTCTGAATTGTGACAAGCAAAGTCATCTAAATGACAGTTTTGTGTCATATTTACTTGAAAATAGAGTGAATAGAACGTAGGATGGATTCCGAGGTCTATCTATACAACAAATCCTCAAGTTAACCTAGGAACAAATCATGAGTCAAAAGAAATTAGTCAAACAGCTACTAAAAAAGCTCGATAAATTAGAGTCTGATAGAGAAAAGCTAATCGACAAGCTTGCAAAAGCATTGGATAAGCTAGATAAGAAAGTAGCGACTAAAAAGACTCCAGCCAAGAAATCGCCTGCGTCAAAAAAAGCTCCGGCAAAGAAGGTGCCCGCAAAGAAAGTTCCAGCAAAAAAGGCTCCCGCAAAAAAGGCGGTCGCTAAGAAAACTGCTGTTAAAAAGCCTGTCAGCACAAACGAAGTAAGTTAATGGGTCATAAGGACAAAGATAAGCCCGAGCAATCTGGCTATGAAGCAGAACTTCGTCTTTTACAAATAGAACTAGTTAAGCTACAAAATAGCTTAATTAGTAAGGGCGATCAGATACTGGTCATTCTTGAAGGTCGCGATACAGCTGGCAAGGATGGCAGTATTAAAGTTATCACCCAACACTTAAGTCCGCGGGAAACCCGTGTGGTAGCCCTAGGTAAGCCATCGGATGCCGAAGCGAGTGAATGGTATTTTCAAAGATACGTAGCCGAACTACCAAAAAAAGGGGAATTTGTTCTCTTTAACCGCAGTTGGTACAACCGCGCCGGGGTTGAGGTGGTGATGAAATTTTGCAGTAAGTCCCAACACGCTAATTTCATGGCAACTGTAAATGGGTTTGAGTCAATCTTGGCTAGCTCAGGTATGACTATTCTGAAATACTATTTAGATATCTCCAAGAAAGAGCAAGCCCTGCGTCTTCAGGATAGAGCTAAAGATCCGCTTAAACAATGGAAGATTAGCCCCATTGATCAGCAAGCCCAGAAGAACTGGAATGCTTATAGCAAGTGTCGAAATGAGATGCTAGAAAAAACTAGCTCTTCAGATGCGCCTTGGATCATTGTGAAGGCTAATGATAAAAAAGTTGGTCATTTAAGTATGATCAAGGATCTTCTATCTCGGGTTTCTTATCCAGGTAAAGACAAAAGCCTGCTGAAGGCTGATAAAGATATCGTCTTCCAATGGGATGGCAATTTATCTAAGCTAGAAAAGTAAAGTCTTTAAAAAACTTCGGGAACGTACATCTCGGGAGGTACTGGTCCACGGAGATAGTCAGGGTTATGTACACGTTTTGGCAAAGTAATCTCTGGGTGATCAATCTCTTGATAAGGGATTTGACTCAGCAAATGAGAAATACAGTTCAGGCGAGCCTTTTTCTTATCATTAGCAGCAACTACCCACCAAGGTGCTTCTGGAATGTGTGTCCGCTCAAGCATTGTTTCTTTGGCCTTGGTGTAAGCCTCCCAAAGCCTTCTTGCCTCTAGATCCATTGGACTTAATTTCCACTGTTTCAATGGATCATGAATACGCATCATGAAGCGGTTGTATTGCTCATCATCAGAGATTGAGAACCAATACTTGATCAAGATGACGCCTGAACTAATCATCATGCGCTCAAGATCGGGAACTGTTCTTAGAAACTCTTCGTACTCATAATCTGTACAGAAACCCATTACCCTCTCAACGCCGGCACGGTTGTACCAACTTCTATCAAATAGAACAATCTCGCCGCCAGCAGGTAACTGGGAAATATATCTTTGAAAGTACCACTGTGTTTTCTCGCGCTCATTGGGAGCGGGTAAGGCAACTACTTTACAAACCCGAGGATTGAGTCGCTGCGTAATACGCTTAATAGCCCCACCCTTACCTGCGGAATCACGACCTTCAAATAACACCGCCACTTTTAGTTTGTTAGCTACAACCCAATCCTGCAGCTTGACTAGCTCTCCCTGGAGTCTAAAAAGCTCACGGAAGTAGACATTACGTGGAATTTCTGAGCTTTCACTGCTGTCGTGCGATAGGCGATCATCATCGAGCTCCATCTCAAGCTCTTCATCCATGCTGTCAAGAATCTCCTCTTGAGCACGGCGATACCACTCGGCCATTTCGTTATGCTTGGATGTCATTCGTTTGCGCTCCTAGACCTTATTTATATCCAGAAATGATGACACATTTATTACATCAAACGATGATTGCCTTTTAATTGATTGGAAATAGCCTCTTGGCTGTGTAAGGCCAGCCATTTGCGGTCGTTAGATGCCTCGGGACTAGCTCCTGAGGGCGAAATAAAGCTCAACTCAACGACTAGCTGGCGATCCCTCAAGATCTTAGCCATGGATTCTAGTAGCCCCATATCACCTACAAATGCTGGCACCTCACTTCTGGCACCAGTCACCTTCGAATGATAAGAAATTGCCAGGGAATAGACGGGCACACGGGCAATCACGGCCGATTCAAATAGATTGGGCTTAAATGGCAGAACACCCTCACCTATCGTGGAAGTACCCTCCGGAAAAATACAGACAGATTGAGTCTTGAGCACATCGCCAACCTCGCTCGCTATCTGCTTGCCATGGCGAGAGTTATTGCGCTGAATAAATACTGTGCCTAGTTGCCTTGCCATCCATCCAAATATGGGCCACCCCTCTACATCAGACTTCGCCACAAATCGGATGGGCTTAAATGCATTAATCGCATGTATGTCCATCCAAGAGATATGGTTTGATGCAAGTAAATAAGGAGTAGAAGGAAGAATTTCCTGATTCGTGAGCTTTAATTCAATTCCAAAAATGCATAGCAATCTTTTTGACCACTGCTGAATCAGTCTATTTTTTGTTGCCTGCGTTGCAAATGGAAACCGCAATGACAAAGTGATCACTCCATTAATGACGTGAGCCCATACCTGCACCCACCTCCATGCGGTTGCTCCACACTGCAAAGGGGAGTTTTTTGTGGCCTGATAATGACTCATATGATGTAGGAATATAAAACAAATTCAGAAAATAGCTAAAGCGTCATAAAACTGTCTTGGAACTGTCATCCTAGTTTCATACTCCATAGGCTTAATACTGTTTCATGATGCATTACAAAGCGATCTGGATTTCAGACGTACACCTCGGAACATCAGGGTGTCAGGCAGACTACCTTCTGGATTTCCTAAAACACAACGATGCAGATAAATACTATCTTGTAGGCGACATTATTGATGGCTGGAGACTGAAAAAGTCATTCTATTGGCCTCAATCACATAACGATGTTGTGCAAAAACTCTTACGTAAGGCACGTAAAGGGAGTGAAGTAATCTACGTTCCTGGAAATCATGATGAAAGCGCCAGACAGTTTTTTGGGCTTTCATTCGGTGATGTCAAAGTAGTTGAAGAGGTTATTCACATCACTGTAGATGGTAGAAAACTATGGGTAACGCATGGTGATCAGTTTGATGGTGTGATGCAATACGCCAAGTGGCTTGCCTACGTTGGCGACAACCTATATTCACTGATTCTTTACGTCAATCGCTATTTCAACATGGTCCGAGCCAAGATGGGGCTGCAGTATTGGTCTCTATCTCAATACCTTAAGCATCAAGTCAAGAATGCCGTCAGCTACATCGCTGACTTTGAACACATCATGGCCAGAGAAGCACGCTTAAGAGGCTGCGATGGGGTTGTATGCGGCCACATTCATAAAGCAGAAATTCGCGAGATAGATGGACTTTTGTATTGCAACGATGGTGATTGGGTCGAAAGCCTCACCGCCCTTGTTGAAACACAAACAGGTGAGCTCAAAATTATTCACTGGACACAGATCAAGGGTGAGCCTGTTGAGTCTCCTCAAATCACCCTTCAACCCGCTACTGAATCACTCATCAAAGAGGCTGCACTATGAAAATTATGATCATCACAGATGCATGGGATCCACAAGTAAATGGTGTTGTCCGAACCTTAAAACAAACCCGCGCCGAGTTAATTGCTATGGGCCATGAAGTGGAAATGATTACACCTAATGGTTTTAAATCCATTCCCTGCCCTACCTATCCCGATATTGCCCTTTCACTTTTCCCTGGCAAAGAAGTGGCACGTCGCATTAAAGAGTTTGCTCCCGATGCAATGCACATTGCCACCGAGGGTCCACTGGGTTTATCAGCTCGCGCCTATGCCGTGAAGAATCGCCTGCCTTTTTCCACTGCATATCACACCCGCTTCCCCGAATATGTCAAAGCGCGCACCGGTATTCCTTTGGCAATTACCTATGCATTTATTCGCTGGTTTCACGCCCCGTCAATGGCTGTTATGGCGCCAACAATTGTTGTTAAGGACGATCTTGAAAAATATGGGCTCAAGAATGTAGTGCTGTGGTCACGCGGCGTAGATCTTGATATTTTTAAGATGCAAGATTCCAAAGCCCTAAATACTGCTCACCCCATCTTTTTATATGTGGGCCGAGTTGCTGTTGAGAAAAACATCAATGCATTTTTAGAGATTGATTTGCCAGGTTCAAAGTGGGTGGTAGGAGACGGACCAGCAATGGCTAGCATAAAAGAAAAATATCCAGAAGTGAACTATCTTGGAGTGCTGCAGCAGCATGAGTTAGCAAAAGTCTATGCAGCTGCAGATGTCTTTGTTTTCCCTAGCAAGACCGATACATTTGGCTTGGTTTTGCTTGAGGCTATGGCGTGTGGCACACCAGTAGCTGCCTATCCAGTAACCGGACCAATTGATGTACTGGGAAATTCTAATTCAGGCGCCATGAACGAAGACTTACGTGAAGCTTGCATGCAGGCACTGAAGATCCCACGTGAAGTTGCTCGAGCACACGCCGAGAAATTCTCGTGGAGAGCTGCATCTGAGCAATTTGCGAACCATCTCAAGCCAGTGCCGACACCAGAAGTTCACGTCACCGCGCTAGCCTAAAGAAGATTCACAGTGAACTCTCCTTACCATATCAACCAGAACCCTCATAAGGGCAACCGAGGCCTCACCAGAGCATGGCATGCAGCCAAAAACTCATGGTGCGGTCTGGTTTATGCATTTATGGAGGAAAGCGCCTTTAGGCAAGAACTCACTTTATTTGCATTGCTAACGCCAGTTGCTCTTTTATTGCCTATAACGCTGTTAGAGAAAGCATTATTGCTCTCTTCTTTGGTCATGGTTCTTGTGATTGAACTCCTGAACTCGAGTGTAGAAGCAGCAATCGACCGCATCTCATTCGAGCACCATGATCTTTCCAAGCGAGCAAAAGATTTTGGTAGCGCCGCTGTCATGCTTGCGCTGTTTGTATCAGCTCTAATTTGGGCTGCAGTCTGCATTCCACTGATCCTCAAGGTCTAAACTTTTTTGAATTTCATCATCACCCAAGGCTAACTATGTCTGATATCCCTAATCCAATCGGCTCATTTGAGATTTTCGCTCCTAAGAAAGTCAAAGTATTAAAAAGAAAGAAGCCAAGCGCATTTAAAAAACTCTCTAAAAAGTTAGCTAAAAAACTTTTTGGGAAGCCCTTTGTTGCCAAAACAAGAGCTGAATTAAGGGAAGTAGATCCTAGCACGGCCATTCAGATTGATAAACCAAAAAGACCCGCTTTCCAAATTATTTGGGCAAGCACTCCAGGCGAAGTTAAGGAAGCGCAAAGATTGCGTTACAAAGTATTTGCCGAAGAAATGGGTGCAAATCTGCCAAGCAATGCCGAAGGCTTAGATGTTGATGAATTCGATTCTTATTGCGACCATTTATTGATTCGTGATCAAGATAGCCTAAAGGTGGTTGGCACCTACCGTGTACTGCCGCCACATAAGGCGCAGGAAATCGGACGTCTCTATTCTGATTCTGAATTTGACCTTTCCCGTATTGACCATCTGCGCCCAAAATTGGTTGAGTTAGGCAGATCTTGCGTTCACCAAGACTATCGCTCTGGTGCAGTCATCATGGCCCTATGGAGTGGCTTGGCTCAATACATGCAAAAGAACGGTTATGAAATCATGCTTGGTTGTGCAAGTATCCCCATGGCGGATGGCGGCCACTTTGCAGCGAGTCTTTACAACTCCCTAGACAATGATCAAATGGCTCCAACAGAATTTCATGCATTCCCACGTCTTCCTTTGCCTCTAGATAGGCTAAATGGTGGATTAGATGTGCAGCCCCCGCCATTGATCAAAGGCTACCTGAAACTTGGGGCAAAAATTTGTAGCGCCCCTGCTTGGGATCCAGACTTCAATACTGCTGATTTATTAACGATGTTACGTTTGTCAGAAATCAACCCACGTTACGCCAAGCATTTCTTAGGTCTTTAATTCTCGAGCATTCATTCTCAAAAAAAACCACTTCGTTTTGAAGTGGTTTTTTTAACTCTACGGTTATATTTACTTAAAGCTGACTTGATAAGAGTGGCCAATTCTTTCCCACTCTGCAGCTTCTTTCATAAGGCTAAATTCTGTTAGCGGATGTTTGGCGACCCATTCTTTAGAAAGGCTAACCAAATAAGAGCCACCATGTTCAGAAACCTTTACTTTGGGAAAGTTGACATCATTTCGACCACGGCAAAGTACTTGAGCTAGCCGCAAACAAAAGAGCATGCGCCAGTCTTCAAAACTATGATTATTGGCCAACTTACCAAGCTTGCCGGCATGCCCAATCAATAGGGCTGCAAGCCTTGCTTGATCATTCTTAGAAAAGCCGGGCATATCTGCATTGCCTGCTATGTAGGCAGAATGTTTGTGATATCCATTGTGAGAAATCGATAAACCAATTTCATGCAAATTAGCCGCCCACTGTAATAGAGCCACATTGTCAGCCCTACTTTCTGACTCAGGTTTAGGCAACTGCTGCAAAAAATCAGCCGCTAATTTACCCACCCTATCAGCCTGCTCTCGATCGACAGAATAACGCTGCATGAATTGTTCGACGGTGACATAACGCATGTCATGATGTTGTGAACGGCCAAGTAAGTCATACAACACACCGCTACGCAATGCGGCGTCTGTGACTTCCATCTCGTTGATACCTAATTCATCGAACGCTGCCAGCATAATCGCTAAACCGCCAGGCCATACCATTCTTCTGTCTTCTTTTAAACCGATTAGCTCTACCTGGTTTACATGTTCGTACTTCAGTAAATGCTTTTTAAGATTCTTTAAGCCCTCACGCGTGATCAGCCCGCTGGCACCGTTGACGCGACCCATGGTCAAACCATCGGCAAGGCCATTAAAATTATTGCTACCAATTAGATCGGCTAAGGCCCTGGCGGTTCCCGAGGAACCAATCACTTGATTCCAGCCACTCTTTAAGTACGATCCTGAAATGACCTGAATTTCCCGTCTGGCCGCTAACTCGGCCTCTTTAAAAGCGTGTGCATCTATATTGCCTTTTGGGAAAAAGCGCATGCTATGAGAGACGCAACCTATATAAAGACTTTCCATCAGCTTTGGCTCGTAGCCTTTGCCAATAATGAATTCTGTCGAGCCACCACCAATATCAATCACCAGCCTGTTGCCTTGAACTGCTGGCACTTCATGTGCAGCCCCAATATAGATGAGTCGAGCCTCCTCTACACCAGCAATGACTTCAATTGGAAATCCTAATGCCTCTTGTGCATCCTCAACAAATTGCTGAGCGTTTTTGGCAACTCGTAAGGTATTTGTCGCAACTGCTCGAACATTGGAGGGATCAAACCCCCTAATACGCTCGCCAAAACGCCGAATAGTAATTAAACCTCTTTGATAGGCTTCATTGCCTAGCAACTTGTTTTCAGTAAGTCCGGCAGCAAGGCGAACTGTCTCACGCAAGGTATCTATAGGTCGTAACTGAGTTCCCGAGGGTGTGTTTACTGCCTGAGCCACCAGCATCCGAAAACTATTTGAACCCAAATCAACCGCAGCAACAAGGTCTGCTGAATTAACCAAAGGATCTACGGGATTGGTGGCCAAAATATTCCCCAAAAATGGAATGCTGTTTCAATTGTGTCTATTTTATGTAAAAAGCGTGACACATTGATGAAATTAACAGCAAGCCTTTATGGCTGGGGTGGATAGCCTAGGGTTAGGCAGCCAAGTTTTGCTCTGAGCTTGAACAATCGCGGTTTCCAAAGCTACACAAAATGCAGCAGTCGCCAGATTTTGGCTTCAATATAGCGCTGCAGGAACGGCAACGATACAAATGTGGGGCGCCTTCTTCAAAACTGATAACTTCAGAAGCCTGGCAGTGTGGGCAGGTAACGATAGATTGCGGATGGTTAATAGTCTTATTCACGATGCAATACTGAACGAAAATTATTTCAATATTGTGTCAAAGCAAGGGAGTTACTTAATCCGTCGTACTGGGGCTCCAGAATGCCTGATTCACGAAATCTTGATCCGCAATTTTTGCGATGAGCTTATCCATATCGTCACCGTCTACAGCAGATGCTGTTAGTACGGCTTGAATTTCAACATCCTCACTACCAAACTGATGCACCTCAATATCCTGGGTCTGATATCCCGCCTCTTCAAGCGTCGCAATAAATTGCTTTAAAGCATGTTTTTGAGCATGCTTTGGTGTGATGATATATACCGAATTCGTTACTTCAACTGAGACGGTATCAAGGGGTTGGCGATTAATAAAAGTAACTACAGGTCGCAAAAGTGTATTGGCTGCCAGCACAAATAGAGTTGCTAGTCCAGCCTCTAATATCAAATCTGCGCCAGCACAAGCCCCTACCGCTCCTGATGCCCATAGAGTTGCAGCCGTATTAATACCGCGAACATTGCCCTCTTCTCTCATGATGACGCCGGCACCTAAAAATCCAATTCCTGAAACGACATATGCCATTACGTGTACAGCGCCATCATGGCCTGTCAAACGATTTGCGGCATCTACAAAAATAGCTGCTCCAATTGCAACCAGGATGTTGGTTCGCAAGCCAGCAGTCCTTTGACGATATTGGCGCTCCAAACCAATTAAGCCGCCAAAGAAAAAGGCTGCCATCAGACTAATTGCGGTATCGGTCAACGATGCATAGTTGACATTGTTAATAAATTCCATGGGACTAGTAATTATTTTGAGCCAAGACCCAGGGACTCTACCATTACTTTAAATACCTCGGTGTTATCCATGAAGCCTTTGAATTTTTCTGATCCTGGACCCATGGCATTCAGAACGGCATCATCTGCTGTATGCACGCCAGACTCTTGGTGCGACGGTAAATTGCCACCTACATGAATAGCATCCTCCTGGAGTTGGAGATATTTTGGATTGGCAACATATTTACCGGAATCACCTTTGACGGCCGGAACAAATGTGCCATCAAGCTTAGGATGCATCGTTTCATAGTGATCGGGATAATTACCGTAAAAGAATGCAATGCGCTTGGAAACATCGATCTTATTTGGATAACCCAGCATATCTGCTTTAGGGTAATTTGGATAGCCAGCCTCCGCATAGATACCTACTTTTTCACGCAAGGAGCCAGGCCTATCATCGTGCACAACTCCACTAATTGAGCCACTATGCGTATGGTCAGGCGTAACGATGATCAATGTATCAGGATGTGTTTTAGCAAAATCTTTGGCAATCTGCACAGCGTTACTCAGCATGATGGTGTCAAATGCCGCACGCTCCCAGTCTAGAGGGTGATTAAACTTATCTATTAAAGCCGCTTCTACCATCAAGAAAAATCCATTGGGGTTTCTGGATAAAACATCAATAGCCGATTGCGTCATTTCCGTTAGGTCTGGCTGATTGGGGTATTGCTCAACTGTATTCTTTTTTAGATATAGACGATCAAGAGAGCCGTCCATATTATCTGGATGAAAAACGCCAAATAGTTTTTTTGTACCCTTGCTTTGAGAGGCAGCAAGTAACTCTTGCTTTGTAAAGGCTAATTGATAGCCATCAGATTTAAAGCCTTCAACTAGGTTCTTCTCGTCCTTACGCTTGGAGCCTTTATCTGATTGGGGATAAAAATAAGCTGAACCACCACCAAGGATGACCTCAGCACCACTGGCCTTAAGTTGATCGGCTATGTATTGCTTATCAGCCCTGCGCCTTGTATGTGAAACCATGGCACCTGGAGTTGCATCTTCCAACTCGGCATCGGAAACGATGCCAACTGCCATTTTGGTATTACGTTTGATGAGTTCTGCAATCGTTTCTACTTTAGGATGTGAAAAGTTGTCGCTAGCCCTCGATACATAGACTCCCATTGCATTAACAGCTGTTTTATGACCCGTTGTATAAGCGCTCATTGAATTAGCAGAGTCTGTGATCAGGGAATCAGATCCCGATGTACCAATCATTGCAGTACTTGGCATGTCATCAAAAGCTAAGCGGCCCTGATACTTTCCTTCATAAATACCTTTAGACAGCACTCTGGCGGCTGTACGATTAGCAATTGTCATGCCATCGCCAATAAATAGAATCACGTTTTTTACACGACGAGGACCAGTTGCATAGACATCCCAACTTACTTGCAAGCGCTCTTGAGGTGTTCGAGCAACTATTTGATATTTACCGGGTTTGGATAGCTGCACATCTCTAAACAAAATTGAGCTACCTTTGCCATTTTCATTTGAAATAAACTCTGGTTTAGTGCTAATAATTTTATTAATGGGCGCACCATTAAGATCGACTGATACCTGCTCAGCATTGATAACAGTATTAAATTCAATCTTGATGTCGAACTTAGAACTCGCCAAAATAGAAGCTTGATCAATGGGATATACAGCTGCAGCCGACACCACGCCAGAAAAGCTAGCAAAAATAATAAGCAGTACAGCTCTCAGATGGATTGATGTATTCATAGAAAAAATAGCGCGTAAGATGGGTCAATCTAGACTATCTTCTACTCAAGTGACAATTTGATGACGCTCTTAGAGTGTCTTACTTAAGTGAAATTACGTCTTTGCAACCTTAAGTCTTCCGCTCTTAACGGCCTTACGAAATAAATCAAAATCGCGTTCATTCTGTTTTGCATAGGATCTGGCAAATGAATACATTGCCTCACTAAACTCTTTTTCTTGACCGCAATACCCTGCAATCATGGCCGCATCCCCAGAACGAGAATGGCCAAGAGCGAGAGCCCAGCCAAATAATTTGGAATAGTCTGCAAAATTCTTTACGGAAACTCCGCCTGGCCCAATTGGTATACCCCCCTTCATATCGCGTAATTGACGAAGATAGAACCCCTGGCTTTTATCGATATCGAACTGCATGGAGCCATAATTCAAAAAGATATCTGGAGCCCCTTGGAGCAATCTCTGACCAGCCACCACGCGTTGACCCATATCTCGATAAATAGACTCACCCAAATACGGACTCAAGACAGATTTTTGTGCTTCTTTATATTGTAAGAATAGGGGATCATTTTCGCTGTCTCCCTCAAAATAAAGAACCATGCAATTGGTGCCCACACTTCCAACGCCAACAACCTTGCGTGCAAAATCTATCAAAACATAGCGCTCAAACAAAATTTTTCGATCAGCAAGTAAAGTGCTCGAATAATTTAGCAAAGCCTTGTCAATCAGGGAGCTAAGGGGATGCCCAAAAGCATTCTTTTTGAAATGCTCAATTAATGGGGGTTTGTTGATAATCTTTCTATCTTTTCCAACAAGGGTGGTGAGTTTCTGCAAAACTTGTACATTACCCTGCCCTTTGGTCTGCTTTAAATACATCTCAATTTGTTTTTGATGCTCTTTAGAAAAATGCTTACGAATATCTGCATCGCTAATGAATTCTTGTGCCAAGTCTAAATAAGGCATTTTGGCATATTGAGTCATCCGCTTTTGATACTCAGAGCAAATCCGGAATACTATTTTTTTGCTTAGCGCTTTATCACCGCCGTTACTTTCGCAAGCGATAACTGCACTTGCAACAAGGCGCTTGAAATCCCACTCCCAACTACCAGGTAGAGTTTCATCAAAGTCGTTAATACCAAATACCAATCGATGCTCAGCCGTTCCAAACAAACCAAAATTGGATACATGCATATCGCCACAGAGCTGCACGGTGATATTGGTTGTCGGTTGATTTGCTAAATCCCGCGCCATGATGGCAGCACCACCGCGATAAAAAGCAAACGGAGACTGCAACATTCGCTCGTAACGGATCGGAATCAAAGATTCAATACGATTTTTGGCTTGAGCTTCTAATATTGATATTGGATCAATTCGATTCTTGGGTGGTGTATAGACCCCTTGAGCAGAAAGACTCACCACTTTACGCAAATCCTTGCCATCAGCCATCCGCTTTTGAATGCTGGGGCGCGGGTTTTTGAAAGACTCTACAGATCTAAGTACGGCAAATTGTGGTTTCTTCTGGGAAGACATGGGTAGCCCTGTCAATAAACTTACCCACCCATATTAATGCCATCGCAAATTTTTGGTTCGATTATGAGTTGAGATAATTAAGCTTCTTTTGAATACTTGCCGGCAGCGTCGAAAACCAAACCCTATCGTCACCTACAGCGGGCAATATCTGGCCATACTCAATCATTTGACCAGGGGTAATTTCGTCAATGTAGGCCCAAATTTGGTGCCCCGCTAATTTACTGGCGCTTTGTATTGCAATTTCAAGCTCAACGAGCAATTGTTTTTTTATCTGCTCTCCTCTACCGAGACGAATTTGTCCATTCAGAAAGATGTGTGGCTCATCAAGAAGGACGCCGCCAATAAAACAATCGTGTATATCTAAATTTTTAAATATGACTTGGGCAAAATAGGCTTCTGCGCCAGTAACGTCGGCATGAATTTTAGTAATCGCTTTAGCGAGTTCAAATTTTTGATGGGTTGTCAGTGATAATCCTGCGTAATAAACACTATAAGTTGCCATATTCAATCTCGTTCGCAATAGTTTTACTTAGATCGATGATGAATGGAATGCAACTCGTCTTTGATCTGCAAATGGTCCAACTTATCAATCGGAAGGTCTATCAATAATTCAATACGGTTACGTAAACCCATTTCAACTTTTCGAAATGCGTCCCACATATCCTGCTCGCTGCCAGAAACAGACGCTGGATCTGCAAAACCCCAGTGCGCAGTTGCAGGATGGCCTGGCCAATAAGGACACTCTTCACCTGCTGCAGAATCACAAACGGTGATAATGAAATCCATATGCGGTGCATCATTCCCACCAAATTCATCCCAAGTTTTACTTCTCAGCAGATCTAGCGGATAACCCATCTCCCTTGCAAGCTTCAAGGCAATGGGATGAACATATGCTTTTGGTTTTGATCCCGCTGAATATCCTATAAAACGTCCATGACTGAGGGTCGTTGCAAGCGCCTCACCAAGGATAGAGCGGGCTGAATTACCTGTGCACAGAAAAAGGATGTTATGTGGGCGTGTCATTTGCAGTGAATTGAAAATTTTATGTTCAAATAATTTCGTCAAGACGTAAAGAGTACTTTCTATCGATCAGAAATTGATTTATTTTTGAATCGTTAAAATGGGGGATGACAGCTTTACACTCCTCGGACTCAATAGCAGTCTTGTCCTGCACTTCATTCCTGAATACTTCAGATAAATATTTGTTGAAATTTATACTCATGAATCTCCCCTACAAGTAAATGGCCGATACCATCATCCTAGGATGGATATATTTCAGTTGTATTAAGGCTCGGATAGAAAAACCCAGCCTAAACTGGGTTTAAAAGGAAGACAAAACTACTTTATCTTGGCCAGTATTCATCTGACAGTGAAATATAGATTGGGTAAATGACATTATGATGACTAGCTTCCAATTCGATGATTCGCATAACGATTTGTATAACCCACCCTGGCTTCATTCCATGCTTGCCATAAATGCAAGATAAATTTTTTCATATCAGATCCTTGTGATGAAAGATTCATTGAGATATTTCCGTTATGCAGAAATATCGTAGCGACATCCGTGGAGTATTCAGAACTGAAGTGTCAGGGTGAAGGCGCTTTTATGACCAATTGAAGTAGGTGGGATACACTATTCGGTACACAAATGTTTTTCCAGCAAGGAAGTTCAAATGCTTAATTGGGATCTCTACAGCGCTATTGCCATCAGACTGACCTTAGCTCTACTAGTTGGAGCAGTTCTTGGTCTAAATCGTTGGTTACACCATAAATCTGCTGGAATTCGCACCCATTCTTTAGTGGCCATAGGGTCAGCAACAGCCGTCATGCTCATTAGCGATTTCGTCCAAGATGATGCCCAGTCAGTTAGTCGCGTCCTTCAAGGGTTGATTACTGGCCTTGGCTTCTTAGGCGCTGGAGTCATTATTCGCGAGCAACGTTCACGGCGCGTCCATGGCCTAACCACAGCAGCCAGCCTATGGGTTTGCGCCCTCACTGGAGCTGCTTTTGGGGCCGGTCAATTTGCCCTTGGAGGATTAACTGTAGGGGCAATTATGATCACCTTACTACTTGGCGGCCCTCTAGAAAGATTGGTGGCTCAGCTTAATGGTGTCAAAAGAGGGTCTGAAATTTCAGATGATCCAGACTAAAAAACGCATTAAAACACTCAAAAATGTGTATTTGTCATATTACTTTGTTAGGATGTGTCATCCAAATAATGACAAATATATGCCATGAGTGAATATCGCTACGAAGATGCAGTAAAACAACTGCAAGAAACTGGTGCCATTGGGCTGGTTGACCTGAAAAGTCTCCCGCATGACGACCTTGTAGAGCTATTCGAGGAAATCAAGGTTTGGTGTTTATACGCCAGCGGAAAAATGGATAAGCTTTCCAAAGAATCAAAGAAAAAGAAGAAGAAAAAGAAAGACTAGGTCTTAAGGTGTCAAGCGCTCCTTAGGAAATAGCAGTTTGAATACGCTACCTTTTCCTGGAGTACTTTCAATTTCCAACTGTGCTTGGTGACGGCTAGCAATATGCTTGACGATTGCCAATCCTAAACCCGTTCCCCCAGTATCACGAGAACGACTTCGGTCAACACGATAAAAACGCTCTGTCAGTCTAGACAGGTGCTCTGATGCAATGCCTGGGCCGGTATCTGTTACAGAAAATTCCCCAAGCCCCTGAAGATTAACATCCCATCTAACACGGATTGAGCCCGACTCCGGTGTGTAGCGAATAGCATTTGACACTAAGTTACTAAACGCAGAAAGTATCTCTCGCTGATCACCCAGGATATTTTTTGCGCTATCCACTGTAAAACTAAAACTATGCTTTCCTTGAGACAAAGCTTCTGCATCATTTCTGAGTAATGCCATCAATGTTTCAATATTCACGCTAGTTGCAGCAGCCGGTAATGAGTTAGCCTCCAAATTGGCTAGAGTCAGGAGATCCTCCACTAAGCTTTTCATCCGCTGAGCTTGCGACATCATCATTTCAAAATATTGATCGCGCTGACTTTTTTCAAGATCTAATGATTGGACCGTCTCCAAAAACCCCATCAATACTGTAATTGGGGTCCTCATTTCATGAGAAACATTGGCAACGAAGTCACGTCGCATTGCATCGGCTTTGTGTAAATCGGTCACATTTTGCACCAACAATAAATGACGTTGGTTGCCAAATGGAAATGCTTGCAACATTAAGCTAAGACTACCATTTGAACCCATTCGTTCCAGCAACAAAGGTTCATCAAAATTACGCTTGCTTAAATATTGTATAAACTCCGGACGGCGTATAAGAAAATTAATCCGCTGCATTACATCACGCTTGAAGTTCAAACCAAAAAAACGTTCTGCGATGGCATTGCACCATTCAATCTGATCGGTTTCATCGAGCATGACAATCGCATTAGGTGATGCTTGAAAAGCTTCAATAAAATGCTCGTGTTGCTGCTCAATCACCCTCATCTTTTGCTTCAAAGTTTTGACTAATCGCTGTAATCTAAAAAATATCTCTTCCCATAAGCCGCTAGGTAGCGGCATATTCTCTACCCCATCTGATTGAATATACTTTCCTAGACGGGCAAGATTGATGTAGGAATAGACTAGGGGGATTGATAGCAAGGAAACGCTAGTTAAAACAGCCCATTCGTCACCCCAGTTATATAGGACGACAAAAGAAACAATTAAAACAAAACAGATAAAGACAAAAAGGCGCGTAAGAGCAGAGATCATGGTGCAATCTTAGACTATCTCTAGGCCGCTGTTGAAATAGCCTAAAAAAATCCTAAAAATAGGTCTTAGGTCTCGGTCGGCATTTTAGTAATGCGGTAACCACTACCTCTAACTGTTTCAATAAAACGATCGCAATCTACGGGGCTTAAAGCAGCTCTCAAGCGCTTGATATGAACGTCTACCGTACGTTCTTCGATATAAACCTCATTGCCCCACACTTTATCCAGAAGATTTGTGCGCGAATGCACGCGCTCTGGATTAGCCATAAAAAATTGGAGTAGCCTATATTCCGTAGGACCCAAGGAAATTGGCTTTGGGTCAGAATTAGGCCAAATGGCCAATACTCTATGAGAGCTGGGGTCTAACTTAAGCGGCCCCACAGTCAGAGGGCCAGTATCTTCAATTGGAGTTTGTCTTCGCAATAGAGCTCGGACTCTAGCGATCAACTCCTTAGGTGAAAAAGGCTTGGTGACATAATCATCCGCACCAGAATCCAGCCCCAAAATTTTATCTGCCTCTTCGCTTTTGGCGGTGAGCATCAGAATTGGTAGACCTCTTGTCTGTTCATTTGCCCTTAATTCTTTAGCAAACTGAACACCAGACTTGCCTGGAAGCATCCAATCCAAAATGACAAGATTTGGTAGGCGCTCTTTCATCATACCTTGAGCAATGTCGGCCTGCATGGCCTTTTCTACCTCATAACCAGCATGGGACAAATTAACTGCAATTAATTCTGCAATTGATGGCTCATCTTCAACTACTAGTATGCGCTGAGTCATATTGGGGTTTTAGTAAGTTACTTATTCGCTTCTCGTACCAAATCAGCATGTGGAATATGGCGAACATCAGAGCCTTTTGCAATATAAATCACAAATTCCGCAATATTTTTCGCATGATCACCGATGCGTTCAATGGCCTTAGCTATCGTTAGCATGTCCAGACCCGTACTGATTGTATGAGGGTCTTCAGACATATAAGTAATCAACTTACGCACAAAGCCTCTAAATTCCTCATCGATCTGACGATCTTCAGCAACCACCTCTGCGGCAGCTACAGTATCAAGTCTTGCAAATGCATCCAAACTACGGCGCAACAAAGTAATTGCCATCTGTCCTGAAAGACGAATCTCCGCAACGTTAATATTGTGTGGTGAGCCTGACTCAATTAAGCGCTTAGTACGCTTAGCAACCCGCTCTGCTTCATCACCAGCTCGCTCTAAATTCGTGATTGCCTTAGATACCGCCATTACCAAACGCAGGTCGCGGGCTGTAGGTTGACGACGCGCAATCACCTCAGTACATGCTAAATCAATCTGAATTTCAAGATCATTAACTAGCTTTTCGTTTTCAATAACGATATTACAAGTATCAATTTCCATTTGCGTAAACGCACGCATAGCTGTAGCAATTTGCGACTCAACCAACCCGCCCATTTCAAGCAATCGGCTTGAAAGCGAGTTTAGATCGGCATCAAATTGTGATGATAGGTGTTTATCTGGCATTTAATGTCTCCAATTAACCGAAGCGACCGGTAATATAGTCTTCAGTTTCTTTACGCTTAGGCTTGATAAAGATTTCATCTGTTTTACCATACTCAATCAGACTACCTAAGTACATATAAGCAGTGTAATCGGATACACGAGCTGCCTGTTGCATATTGTGAGTCACAATTGCAATGGTGTAATCGTGCTTTAACTCATTGATCAGTTCTTCGATTTTTCCAGTAGAAATTGGATCCAATGCTGAGGTTGGCTCATCCAACAAAATCACTGAAGGCTTTACTGCTACGCCACGTGCAATACACAAGCGCTGCTGTTGTCCGCCCGAGAGAGATAAACCGCTTTGATTAAGCTTGTCTTTAGCCTCATTCCACAAGGCAGCTTTATTGAGCGCCCACTCTACACGCTCATCCATTTCAGAGCGGGAGAGCTTTTCATAAAGACGTACACCAAATGCGATATTTTCATAAATTGACATAGGGAATGGTGTTGGTTTTTGAAAAACCATTCCAATACGCGAGCGCAAGAGATTCAAATCTTGACCCGGCTCGAGGATATTTTGGCCATAGAAATTGATCTCACCTTCAGCGCGCTGACCTGGATAAAGATCGTACATGCGATTTAAAGTACGCAATAAAGTGGACTTACCACAACCTGAAGGGCCGATAAATGCAGTGACCTTACCTTGCTCAATATCCAGATTGATGTCTTTTAAACCCTGAAAGGAGCCATAAAAGAAGTTAAGGTTTCTAACTTCAAGCGCATTGATAGCTGCCTGTTCTGATTGTTGATTTATTGTTTCCACTTCACCCCCTTGACTATCAATCTTATTTAAGTCAAACATTGTTTTCATATTACTCATCATCCCTGGACCTTCTCGCGGAATACCACTCGCGCCAAAATATTTAAGCCGAGAACGGCAAATGTGATGAGCAAAGCACCGCCCCACGCTAATTCAACCCAGTTGTCATATGGACTCATGGCAAATTGGAAGATCACCACCGGCAAGTTAGCCATTGGCGCATTCATATTGGTTGAGAAGAATTGATTATTCAAGGCAGTGAATAGCAAAGGAGCTGTTTCACCACTTACGCGAGCAAGCGCAAGCAAGATGCCAGTCATAACGCCACTCTGAGCAGCGCGTAAGGTAATCATGAAGGCTACCTTCCACTTTGGCGTACCCAAGGCGTAAGCAGCTTCGCGCAAGCTACCTGGTACCAAACGCAACATATTTTCGGTAGTGCGAACTACAACCGGTATAGCAATCAGTGCCAAAGCAATAGTTCCGGCCCATCCCGAGAAGTGCCTTACTTGCGCAACCACAAAGGCATACACAAACAAACCAATCACAATAGATGGCGCAGAAAGCATGATGTCTGTAACAAAGCGAGTAACAGCAGCAACACGGCTGCGATCTCCATATTCCGACAAATAAAGCCCTGCAAATACACCAATAGGTGTACTGATCAAAGTACAGCTTCCTACCAGCATAAGACTGCCAACAATCGCATTTGCAAGACCGCCACCTTCAGATCCTGGAGCCGGAGTGCTGTGGGTAAAAAGATTTAAATCAATTGCTGATAAACCTTTAAATACCAAAACACTCAAAATCCAGAGCAAAAAGACCATACCCAAAGACATTGCACCCATCGAGAGGGTGAGGCCAATCCTGTTTGCACGCTTTCGCTTGGCAAAAATAGAGCGATCAATATTAGAGGTATTGTTCATGTTTTCAATCCCTGCTTTTTCTCCATATTGCTTAGCATCCACTTGGCACACGCTAATACAACGAAAGTAATAATGAACAGAGCCAAACCTAGGGCAAATAAGGAAGATAAATGATTGCCCGCTTCAGCCTCTCCGAATTCATTGGCTAGAGTAGAAGCAATTGAGGTGCCCGGAGCAAACAGCGAAGCAGATAATCGATGCGCATTACCAATCACAAAGGTGACCGCCATCGTTTCACCAAGCGCCCTTCCCAAACCCAACATGACGCCACCAATGACACCTGCCTTGGTATAAGGAAGAACAACATTCTTTACCACTTCCCAAGTAGTACAGCCAATACCGTAAGCAGATTCTTTGAGAACTGGCGGAACGATTTCAAATACATCTCGCATAACAGATGCAATGAAAGGCAAAATCATCATTGCCAAGATCAATCCAGCACATAAAATACCAATGCCGTTAAATGCACCAGAAAATAAGATACCTAAACCAGGAACCTGCCCCAAAGTAGCAGCTAAAGCAGGTTGAATGTACTCAGCAAACAATGGCGCAAAAATAAACAAACCAAACATACCGTAGATGATGGATGGAACTGCAGCCAGGAGCTCTACAGCAGTGCCAAGAGGCCTACGCAGCGGTCCAGGACAAAGCTCCGTTAAGAATACGGCAATTCCAAAACTCAAAGGCACAGCGATCAATAATGCAATTAATGAAGTAACGACTGTTCCATAAATAGCAATTAATCCACCGAACTCACCATTCACCACGTCCCACTCTTGTGAGAAGAAAAATCCAGGGCCAAAAGTATGCAAAGCTGGCCATGCATTCATGAAGAGCGAAATCAGAATACCCATCAAAGCAATTAAGACAGATAGGGCGAAGAATTGCGTAATTCCATGGAACAGAAAGTCCTGAACTCGCTGCAATTTAGCGATCTTTAGAGCCTGCGGTGTAGGTGCCGAATGCGACTGAATAATATCCATTTAGATAGGCTTATTTAAATATTAAAACAGCCCCACAACGCTGTGGAGCTGTTTAAAAAGAATGCTTAAAGATATAACCATCAAGCTTTACTTAGTTACAACCTTTGTGAATACATTCTTGCGAATGAAATCAGTTGTAGCGTCAGGCATTGGAACGTAATCCAACTCTTCCGCCATTTTCTTGCCATCCTTAAATGCAAAGTCAAAGAATTTAATCACTTCAGCAGCATTCGCTTTGTTTTCAGGATTTTTGTATAGCAAGATGAAAGAAGCGCCAGTAATTGGCCATGACTTAGCACCAGAAGCATTGGTAATAAATGTTCCCATACCAGGAATCTTGGACCAATCAGTACCAGCCGCTGCTGCTGCAAAGGTTAAATCATCAGGAGCCACGAAGTTACCATCTTTGTTTTTCAAAGAGATAAATGTCATTTTGTTTTTCTTGGCATACGCATACTCGACATAACCAACTGAGTTCTTAACACGAGTAACGTTTGCAGCAACACCTTCATTACCCTTGCCTCCAACTGTAGAAGCTGCAGGCCACTTCACGTTAGCACCAGCACCAACTGAATCTTTAAACAACGTGCTTGTTTTTGCTAAGTAATCAGTAAAAATTGCAGTGGTACCTGAACCGTCAGCACGTGTTACCACTGTGATGGGGCCAGAAGGTATCTTCACGCCTGGGTTCATGATCGCAATGCGCTTGTCACCCCAATCCGAAATAATGCCCTGGAAAATATCGGCCAAAGTTGGGCCATCCAACTTGATTTCGCCTGGCTTCACACCATCAACATTAATCACTGGAACTACACCACCGATGATGGCTGGGAATTGAACCATGCCGTCTTTTTCTAAATCTTCAAATTTCACTGGATTGTCAGTAGCGCCGAAATCAACAGTCTTCGCTTTGATTTGCTTGATACCACCAGAGGAGCCAATAGACTGGTAGTTCAAATTTGAGCCAGTTTTTGCTTTAAAGGCTTCTGCCCACTTTGCATAAATTGGGTATGGAAATGTTGCGCCTGCACCCGTCATGTCCACAGCAAAAGCTGCTGGAGTAAGCGAAATAGCGCTAATAACTAGTGCTTTTTTCAAAAAAGATTTCATGTAGATGGCCCTGATATTGATATAACGCAACGTTGCGATAGTAGGACGATACGTTTTCACTATGACGATTTAATGACAAAGTCTTATTTATAAATAATTTCCATATAAAACAATGGCTTAATGAAAATAGTGAAAGCTTAAAAAGAGCATTTTGGCAATCTAGAAGGCGCTCAATCCAGCAGATTAAATGATCCTTTTTAGCTTTAAAGATGCAAAAACTGCCGCACCAGTAATCGACATGATGACCATCACTTCATAAAAGGAGCCTTTTAGCCCTGGAAGATCCTCCATATTCATACCCATAACCCCCGTTATTAAAGTCATAGGAAGAAAAATCACCGTCATTACGGACAAAACTTGCAAGTTTCTTGCATTAAATTCTGCCACATGGGCTGCTTGTTCATCTTGGAGTACCTTTGCGCGATCGTAAAGACTGGAAATCTCCTGCACCAAAAAGGAGAGTAAGTCCAAATCATCATTAAGGCGATTCTTATCTTCCTCACTAAACCAGTATGGCAGGCGCTTTAACAAACGATGTAAAGCTATTAACTCCGGTGAAAAATGCCTACGGAGGCGGCTACATTGAATGCGTATCCTGCCGAGATTTTCATGCTCTGGAAACTCCCTCCCTTTTAGAAGTTTTTCCTCTAGATCATCCATATCCTCTGAGAGATGGACCAATAGTGTGCGTAATTGCTCTGCACGCAAATCCAGTAGCTCATGAAACAACTCAATCACAGAGACTGGATTAAGCTGACCGTTCCTTAGGTCATACCGCAATTTGTCAGTAGTTCTGAGGGGGTTGTTACGCAAGGAAATCATCAGTCTTGGGGTAACAATCGCCCAAAGGGTACCTAAGCTAGAGTCACTAGACTCCTCTCCAAACTCTTGCTGAAAGTCATTCATCACCATTAAAAGGCAATCATTTAACTTTTCAATGCGTTCTAAACGACTCAGATTTACACCCTCTTGAATCATCTCTACTACGCGCTCAGGAATCAGTGGCGTATTTTCAAGCCATCGCTGTATTTGAGAGTTAGAAAGATTTAAATGTAACCAGATAGAGATGTCTGAGTTTTCAAGTGCATCAGAAATCTCAAATAAAGGAATTTCATACCCATCGCCCGAGATAGGCATAGCCCAGGCAAATACGACGCCTGCAACTGGGAAAGGTTTTGCAATGATTTCTGTAGGCATCAATAAATTGTATGGCACAACTTAAAGGGACCTGTAGATGCCTGACATCAAAATGACATGAAATTGATCTAAATAGATTGCTTAACTCATTAGCTCGCTGCGTAAGACCCTCATGAAAATCTTATGTCTTACTCTTCTATTTGTGCCGACATTCGTTTTTGGATTTGAGCCTTTAAATACTGATGATGCGGGCACTGTAAAAGCCGGCGGGAATCAAATAGAGCAGTATTTTATCTCCATCAATCGAAGTGGTGGAACGCAACAGGTGGACATCATTACTCCAGGTGAAGAGTACACCGGCAGAACGGATGCAAAGGCTTTTCCATTTACCTACACACGTGGATTAAGTGATCAAGTAGAGGCATCGCTCTCTGCGACTTACTACAACGAACCGAGCGGTAATTACTCTAAGTTCTCCAACTATGTATTCGCGAGTAAATGGCGGTTTCATGAGGATAGCGATCTCGGTTATGCTCTTGCCATAAAGCCAATGGTCGTATTGCCTGCAGGTAAACAGCAACAAGTTGCAGGATTAGGTTTAGCCGCGTTTAACTATGGCGTAAACTTCATCGCCTCCAAATATTGGAAAGATATAGAGTTACACCTGAACGCCTTATACATGCGCTCGCCATACAATACTAATTACAGCGTCGGTACCACTACTGATCTCAATCGCACGAATATCTTTTTAGTTTCTATTGCGCCTGTTTGGTCTATATCCAAGAATTTGAAACTCGCATTAGATATTGGAGCGGCGACCAATCCTCCCTCATCCGAGCAATACTTAAGTCATTACGCCTTGATTGCGGGAATTTATTCCCTTACCGACAGCATAGATCTTGGGGTCTCCTATATGCGGACTGGTTCGAACTATGGTGAAACTTTTGCATCGCAACAAGCCGGTGCCACACGTGGCGAAGTTGGAATCACTTGGAGATTTTAGATTGCAGTTGGGCGGGGAATATTAAAGTGTCACAATCTCGTAGCAAACTAAAGGTAACCCCATACATTTACACTGGAGCAACTAAATGTACTATCAGATTATTCCTTTAGAAATGGGCTCCTTAGTAGAGCGCAATGTCTTTCAGCAATTCAATAAAGAAATAAAGTGTGGCATGGTCTGGAAGCTAGGTTCCGTTTTAACCAAGATCAAGCCCACATTCCTTAAGGGATATGATCCCAATATCGGCATTTGCATTAAAGATATCTCCGGCGGTGTCATTAGCAAAACTTATGGCGGAGAAAAAGTAATTTACTTCTCCGATACCGTCGAGGCTGATGCGCAAGATGAGTTAACCGATATCTTTTACCAAAGCAATCGAAAATATTCAAAAAGATATGAAGATGTTTACCATGATTTGGGATGGACTCATATAAGCTCAGAGGCCTATATTTTTGGCGAGCTTGAAATGAAAGAATTAGATGATGCCCCCATCTCCTACAAATAAACATGAAATCACTTAAAGCATTATTTGCTGGTCTGTTTATCGCATGCTCTTTGGCAGCCTCTGCGCAGTCATCGGAGGCATTTAAATTTATAGCCTTAGGTGATATGCCCTATTTCATCCCGAAAGATTATGTTCGTTATGAACGGTTAATTTCAACAATCAATCAGACCAATCCGAGTTTTAGCATCTTTATTGGCGATACTAAATCAGGCTCTACACCCTGTAGCGATGAATATAATCAAAAAGTTAAGGGGTATTTCAATCAATTCACATCTCCATTAATTTACAGCATTGGAGATAATGAATGGACTGATTGTCATCGTCCACTGGCGGGATCATACGATCCCCTCGAACGTTTAGATGGCCTGAGAAGCACTTTCTTCGACACTCAAAAAAGTTTTGGCAAAAAACAGATTGGTCTTATTAGACAAGCTGATACAGATGCAAAGCATAAGAAGTTTGTTGAAAACTCTTACTGGGTAAAGAATCATTTTTTGTTTGTCAGCTTACACATTCCCGGCTCTAACAATAACTTTGAGCGTAATGAGCAAGCGAAAGCAGAGTTCTACGAACGCAATCAGGCCAATTTAGACTGGATCCAAAGTGCCTTTGACCTTGCGTCAACTAAGGGGTATTTGGGAATTGTTTTTTGCTACCAAGCCGATATGTTTTATACGCCCACACAAGCAACTGATGCAGATAGCGGGTATCGAGATACATTACACGCCTTCAGTAAAAATGCACAGGAATTCAAAAAACCTGTACTTTTAATTCATGGTGATAGTCATCGCCTCATTCTTGATCAACCACTAAAAACTGTAGATCAAAAACAGATACTTGAGAACGTTCTCCGCCTACAACTAATGGGCGCAGAACAAGTCCAAGCTGTCATGATTGGGGTAAATCCAAAGTCTGAGCAACCATTTAGCTTTACGCCAATTCTCCTAAGACAAAATATGGTCACTCCAAGACCCTAAAAGCCAAACCAAGGTATTCCATGGCGCTTTAATTCTCAGACTGTGAGATGTCATCAAAATCACATGAACATGTCATATTTCATAAGTAAAGTAGGGCTCTACTTATGGGAGATGAAGTGCAATTCTCTTTTTACTGGTTGTGAATAGTTTGCACTAACAGCCCATAGGTAACCAAATTCTTGAGCATCACGAGGTCATTATGAGTGGCAAAACCTAACCCAGGCGCTCTAGATTTTCCTGAATAACTTCAATAAAGTGTTGGCCATATCGCTCTAACTTGGCCTGCCCCACCCCTCCAATACGACTGAAATGCTCTAAGGTAGCAGGCGTAGATTTAACCATCTCCTGCAAAGTACTGTCATGAAAAATGACATAGGGCGGTACACCTTGTTCGCGCGCCAGCTCAGTACGCTTAGCCTTGAGTGCATTCCATAGATTTTCATCTGCAATATTGCTAAAGGGATGTGTAGATCCCTTGTTTACTCCAGACTTAGCGGCTTTACTCTTGGAGTAGCCCGTTTCTTTGCGCAGCCAAACCTCTTGCTCTCCACGCAATACGGGCAAGGCAATGGCGTCCACCAACTTTAAGCCGCCATGCAAGGCGATATCAGCGTCTAAATAACCGCCCGCTACCAATTGACGATAGATACTATTCCACTGCGCCTGATTGAGTTCTGAACCAATGCCAAATGTACTCACTTGCTCATGAAAAAATTGCTGCACTCTAGGAGTCACTTTACCCATCAGCACATCAATTAAATGGGTTACACCAAAACGCTGACCTGTGCGATACACACATGACAATGCTTTTTGCACCTCTTGCGTGGCATTCCAGGTGGCTACTGGCTCTAGACAGTTATCGCAGTTGCCACAGCTACCAGCATGTATCTCCCCAAAATAGCGCAAGATGGTTTGATGGCGGCATGTCGTGGATTCGCAATAGCCAAGTAGGGCATTGAGTTTTTGGCGCTCTACCCGCTTACGGTCTTCAGAAGCCTCACCAGAATCTACCATTTGCCGCAAGCTGACCACATCACCGAAGCCGTAGGCCATCCAAGCATTTGCAGGCAAGCCATCACGCCCTGCCCGACCAGTTTCTTGGTAATACCCTTCCATACTTTTGGGCAAATCCAGATGGGCTACAAAGCGGACATTGGGCTTATCTATGCCCATACCAAACGCCACTGTTGCAACCATGATGACACCCTCTTCACGCAAAAAGCGCTTTTGATTAGCGCTGCGGGTTTCCACACTTAATCCTGCGTGATAGGGCATTGCATCCCACCCACGATCCTTGAGCCATTGCGCAGTCTCTTCTACACTGCGACGCGATAAGCAATAAATAATTCCTGAGTCATCAGCATGCTCTGCTTCTAAAAAATGTTCTAACTGTTGTTTAGCGCTTTGCTTTTGGAGAACTCGATACTTAATATTGGGACGATCAAAGCTAGAAACAAACTGCTCGGCAGATTCCAGCGAAAAACGCTCCACAATTTCTGCTCGGGTTGGTGCATCCGCAGTAGCTGTTAAGGCGATACGAGGCACCTTCGGGAATCGTTCGTGCAAAACAGTTAATTGCCGATATTCTGGGCGGAAGTCATGACCCCATTGTGAAACACAGTGTGCTTCATCGATAGCGAAGAGTGCAATTCCAGGACCACTATTGAGTCTATCAAGTATCGACAGAAAACTAGCACTCATTAAACGTTCTGGAGCTACGTAGATTAAGTCAAGGTCTCCGGCTAGCAATTGACTAGTTACCTTTTGAGATGTGACAGCATCCAGGCTAGAGTTTAAAAATGAGGCCTTAACGCCCAACTGGGTCAATGCATCAACCTGATCTTGCATCAGTGCAATTAAGGGTGAAACCACAACCCCTACGCCGCGTCTAACGAGAGAAGGAATTTGATAGCATAGCGACTTACCAGCTCCAGTAGGCATGAGGACCAAAGCATCCCCACCCGCTACTACATGACTAACAATAGACTCTTGAGCGCCACGGAATTGATCAAAGCCAAAAATGTCCTGAAGTACTTGATGGCTCGATTGCAAAAGTAATGCTCCCTTGTCTTATTAAATACGTACGTATTGCAAGCTACTTATAAATAAAAAGCCCCACGTCACGCGGGGCCCTATCAATATTTTTTCTATGTGAACAAATAAAGAATCTGAATGGCGGAGAGGGTGGGATTCGAACCCACGGTAGGTTTGACCCTACGCTTGATTTCGAGTCAAGTACATTCGACCACTCTGCCACCTCTCCGAACCGAAAATCATTATAGCGAGCTATATATAAATTCATACAGCCAATATTGGTTCAAGATTGGGCTAGGCAAACTAGATGAGTTTATTTAATATAGATATACTTTAATGTATATCTATTTGAGGACTTGTTCATGAATATCCAAATTTCAAAGTGGGGCAATAGTCTGGCACTTCGTATTCCTGCGGCATTCATTAAAGAAATTCGGCTAAAAGATGGCGATAGAGTTGAAGCTACACTATCTAGCGACGGAGCATTGGTCATCAGACCTCAAAAGCTAGATCGCAAAACCTTATCCAAAATGGCTAGGGAATTAAGAGCTTCGATGAAAATGGGGACGTCAGTAATGGATGAGGTTCGCTCTGGGGCTCGCTACTAATGCTCTATGTAGATACAAGCATATTGGCTGGATTGTGCACTCACGAAGGAAAAAGTTCCGCCATCCACAAATGGTATGACAACACCAAAGATACGAAGCTGATCTCATCCACCTGGACGTTTACTGAATTTGCTAGCGCCTTAAGCATTAAAGAGAGAACTGGGCAGATTACCCCCAAGGAGGCCAAGAATGCTTGGAAGCTTTTTGAAGCAATATGCGCTAATGATATTGAATTACTGCCAGTAGAGAATAAAGTCTTTTACTCCGCTGGACTTTTAGTACTTGATAGTAAATCCAAATTGCGCTCTAGCGATGCGCTACATCTCGCAGCAGCAAAATCTTTCAAAGCGAAGTCAATCATTACCCTTGATAAAGTCCTTGAAATGAATGCTTCTAGGCTGAAAATAAAAACTATCGTTATTTAAGGGGCTGGCTTTAACCCCTCGAAATGAGGCAAATGACTTTGAGATAAAGCCATGCGGTGATGCAGGCTAGACGTACGCTATTACTCGCATACACCTGTCATCACGAGTGCGCCAGAGAAGAATCCAAAAGGATACTTGCCGTCTTTTGCAAATCCTTCGATGCTGAGATAGTCAACAAAGACGCCATCCTTACCTGCAGCCTTTTGTGTCCAAATGACCTTATATGGATTACCTGCGCTTCCAGATGCCAATACCTTGGGATTTTTCAGGGTATCCATCACATCACCAAAAACTTCTCCGGTTTTCTTGATCACCGTAAAGTCTTCGCCAACCCTGGGGCTATCTTGAACTAAAACCAACTCTCCATTGCTTTTGATATAGGCATCACTTAATACCTGGCAATGATAGATTTTTTCAGCAGCAAAAACGCTATGAGACATGGATGCTACACCAATCAAGAATAAAAATACTGAGCGCTTATTCATTTGAGTAGGCCCACTTTTCGCGTTCTGAAATATTAAATTGGCTTTAGCACTTCTAGCCCACCCAAGTAAGGCTGCAATGCTTTAGGAATTGCAATGCTGCCATCTACCTGTTGCTTGTTCTCCAAAAGAGCAACCAACGCCCTACCTACTGCAAGACCCGAACCATTTAAGGTATGAACTAATTCCGGCTTGCCTTGACCTGCTTTGAATCTGGCTTGCATACGTCTTGCCTGGAAATCGCCCATGCTAGAGCAAGAACTAATTTCTCTATAAGCATTTTGTGATGGAACCCACACTTCTAAGTCATAAGTCTTAGCACTACCAAAGCCCATATCACCAGTGCAGAGCAATACTTTTCTATATGGCAACTCGAGCAGTTCCAAAATACGTTCAGCGTGGCCCGTGAGATCCTCCAAAGCCTGCATTGAATCTTCTGGCTTGGTGATTTGCACCAACTCCACTTTATCAAACTGATGTTGACGAATCATGCCGCGCACATCACGCCCATAGCTACCTGCTTCCGAACGGAAGCATGGAGTGTGAGCAACAAACTTCATTGGCAAGCTATCTGCATTAACGATTTCATCGCGAACTAAATTAGTAACTGGCACCTCGGCAGTTGGAATGAGGTAGAAGTTTTCAGTTTTAGCTTCCCCACCCTCATCTTCCCCGCCCATTTGACGTGGAACCTTAAATAAATCTTCTTCAAACTTCGGTAATTGGCCTGTGCCGCGCATCGAAGCAGCATTAACCATGTATGGCGCGTAGACCTCTAGATAGTCATGCTTTGTGGCATGCGTATCGATCATAAACTGCGCCAAGGCACGATGCAGCCTTGCAATAGGTCCTTTGAGGACCACAAAGCGCGAGCCGCTGATTTTGGCAGCCACTTCAAAGTCAAGGCCTAATGGTCCACCGAGATCAACGTGATCTTTAATCTCAAAATCAAAGATAGGTTGCTCACCCCAGCGCTTTACTTCTTTATTTTCTGTTTCGTCCTTACCACTGGGCACAGATTCATCTGGAAGATTGGGGATGCCCATCAAGAAATCAGCAATCTCGACCTGCAGAACAGCTAAGCGTGCAGATCCCGATTCCATATCGGTGTTCACTTGTGCAACTTCAGTCATCTCGGCAGAGGCATCCTCACCCTTACCTTTTTTCATACCAATCGCTTTAGACAATTGGTTGCGCTTGGCTTGCAATTCTTCGGTACGGGTCTGTAAAGATTTCCGCTCGGACTCTAGTGCGTTGAATTTCTCAACATCGAGCTGAAATTTACGAGTAGCAAGGCGCGCAGCAACTGCAGCGATATCTTTACGGAGTAATTGCGGATCAATCATGTGATGCTCTGTGGATTAAGGGTTCTCGGTTTAGCTCTATTTCTAGGCTCTAGTTTAAGCGCAAGACTTCTGCTCCGGCCGGCGGATTAAAGGTGAAGCGATTGGCTGGCAAAGTGACGTTAAGTTGGATCTTATCTAAAGTTACTAGAACAATACTGCCCAAGCCATCGGTAAGCTCTAGAGCTTTAGGAAGGCCATTAGCCATGCCAATTGAGATCTTTGTGTAAGGAAGATCATTTTTGTTCTTAGCATTGGGGTCTTTTTTGGGAGTCAAGGCTACCCACTTCATCCCCAAGCGCTCCTCACTATCTATAAGGTCAAAATGTTGATCCAGTGATGCTTCACCAAATAGGATGGCTGCTGGTGTAGATGCTAAGGCCTGTCCTGCCGGACGGAATGTTGCCTGGTTTAAGTCTTTATCCCACAAGACGAGTTGCTTGCCATCGGCAATCAATTTTTGCTCAAATGGCTTTTGGGTGTCCCAGATAAAACGCCCTGGACGCTGAAATACAAAATGACCTTGCGTTTGGCGTACAACTTTCAATCCCTTGTCTTGCGACTCATTGGCTTTGGGTGCACGTAACTGTTGTTGCACGAAGTCACCTTCAGCAGTTTTGGAGTTACGTACAAATTGACGCAACTGCTCTGAACCACTCTCAGTTTGAGCAAATGATGCAACTGAAAAAAGGGAGCTTGCAATCGTCAAAATTGCTGTAATTAGAAATCTTGGCATGGATTCTTACTCAGAGGGACGATGCAAAATCTCGCGATTGCCGCCGTTACCCATTTTAGATACGAGACCTGCTTTTTCCATATCTTCAAGGAGGCGGGCTGCACGGTTGTAACCAATCCGCAAATGACGTTGCACTAAAGAAATGGATGGACGCTTATTTTCTAGAACGATGGCAACCGCTTGATCGTAAAGGGGATCGGCTTCGCCGCCACCCTCACCAGTCAGTGCATCAACGTTAGATTCATCAGCGCCTTCAAGAACGCCATCAATGTAATTGGCGTCGCCCTTCTCTTTGAGCCACTCCACTACACGGTGCACTTCATCGTCCGATACAAATGCGCCATGCACGCGCACTGGCAGACCAGTGCCTGGGGCCATGTAGAGCATGTCACCCATACCAAGCAACGCTTCGGCGCCCTGCTGATCCAAAATCGTACGGCTATCGATCTTTGAACTCACCTGAAATGAAATACGCGTTGGTACGTTAGCTTTAATTAATCCAGTAATCACGTCTACGCTTGGACGTTGTGTTGCTAACACCAAGTGAATGCCAGCAGCACGCGCTTTTTGGGCAATACGGGCAATGAGTTCTTCGATCTTCTTGCCGGACACCATCATCAAGTCAGCCAACTCATCAATCACAATGACGATGACAGGCGCCTTATAAATTGGCTCCGGATCATCTGGAGTCAAACTAAATGGATTAGTGAGCTTCTCGCCTTTTTCTTCTGCTTCGAGAATCTTCTTATTAAAGCCAGCTAAGTTACGCACACCAAACTTACTCATGAGTTTGTAGCGACGCTCCATCTCATTAACAGCCCAATTGAGTGCGTTATAAGCCTGCTTCATGTCGGTAACAACTGGGCACAACAAATGTGGAATCTTGTCGTAGATTGCCATCTCTAGCATTTTCGGATCAATCATGATCAAACGCACTTCATCAGGCTTAGCCTTAAAGAGTAGCGATAGAATCATGGCATTAATACCAACTGACTTACCAGCCCCAGTTGTTCCCGCAACCAAGCAGTGTGGCATCTTGGCCAAGTCAGCCACCATTGGGCTACCTGAAATATCTTTACCTAAAGCCAAGGTCAGCAGTGAATGGTTGTCGTTGTATACCTGTGAAGTCAGAATCTCTGACAAATAAACAGACTGACGTGTTGGGTTTGGTAACTCCAAAGCCATACAAGTTTTGCCAGGAATAGTTTCAACTACCCGCATGCTGACAACACCGAGTGAGCGGGCTAAGTCGCGTGACAGATTCACAATCTGACTACCCTTCACGCCAATTGCTGGATCAATCTCGTAGCGAGTAACCACTGGACCAGGGTAAGCGGCAATGACTGTTACCTGAACATTAAACTCGGCTAACTTGCGTTCGATTAGGCGTGAAGTAAATTCCAGTACATCTGCAGAGATCGTCTCTTTTGCTTCAGGCACTGGATCAAGTAATGCGAGTGGCGGCAATTCTGAATCAGGGATATCCACAAACAAAGGTTGTTGCTTTTCGCGCTCTACTCGGGCGCTCTTTGGGATCTCTACAGGAGCACGCACAATTTGTACTGGTGTTGCGACTTCAACGCGGCCACGAAACTCCTCGACAAACTCTTCGCGTTCTTCTGCAGCAGCTTCACCTAACTTGCGATCCTCTTCGCTATCGCGACGTTCGCGAATGCGGTAAAAAGTGACCTCTAAGTAACGCCCTACCTTCTCAGCCAAGTCTAACCAAGAGAAGTGGAGGAATAAAGATAAGCCCGCACAGAGGCCAAACAGCAGCACCAAAGTGGCACCCGTAAATCCAAGGGACATTTGCAAAGGATCGCCAATCAGCTCGCCCAAAATGCCACCAGGTGGTCGTGGAAGCTCCCAGGACAGCGTATGCATGCGAATGGACTCCAAGCCCATGCTGCAGATTAAAGTCAGGCCAAAGCCCAACCAACGCATCAACAGAGAATCTGGCTTGGCATCAGGATCAGGCGGCAAAGGAATGCTCCAAAGCTCACGCCAGCCATTAAGGACGCGGCGCCCAAAGAGAGCTACCCACCAAAAAGCAGAAATACCAAAGATATACAGCATTAAATCGGCTAAATAAGCCCCAAAACGACCACCTAGGTTCTTGGGAGTCTCAAAACTGGCATGAGACCAGGCTGGATCAGCTTTGGAATAGGTCAGCAAAATGGCAAATAAGCCCAGACACAAGCCTACAGAGATAAACCAACGGGCCTCCAATAAAAGGCGGGGCATCCTGCCCTGCCCGCCGTTCTCAGGGGGCTGGGGGCTCATTGGAGCCTTGGACTTCGGGTATGCGGTTCTAGCCATGTTCTACCGATTGTAATCAAGCAAACCTATAATTTGCATATGACTACAAATACCCCAAAACACTCCAAAGTTCTGATCCTCGGATCTGGCCCCGCCGGCTATACAGCAGCAGTCTATGCCGCCCGCGCCAATTTAAACCCTACCCTCATTACTGGCCTGGCTCAAGGAGGTCAATTAATGACCACCACCGACGTAGAAAACTGGCCAGCAGATGCTGATGGCGTTCAAGGTCCGGAGTTGATGGAACGCTTTTTGAAGCATGCTGAACGCTTTAATACTGAAATCATTTTTGATCATATTCACACGGCAGCGCTCAAAGAGAAGCCAATTCGTTTGGTTGGCGATTCTGGAACCTATACCTGCGATGCCTTGATTATTTCCACTGGCGCTTCCGCTCAATATATTGGCTTACCAAGTGAAGAGGCATTTATGGGCCGCGGCGTTTCTGGTTGCGCAACTTGCGATGGCTTCTTCTATCGCAGTCAAGATGTTTGTGTAGTGGGTGGTGGTAACACTGCAGTTGAAGAAGCGCTCTACCTCACTGGCATTGCTAAAAAAGTAACTGTGATTCATCGTCGCGATAAATTCCGTGCTGAACCAATCTTGAATGATCGCTTAATGGCAAAAGTTGCTGAAGGCAAAGTAGAACTCAAGTTGAACTCTACTCTCGACGAAGTATTAGGGGATGAAAAAGGAGTGACTGGTGTTCGTATCAAGAAACAAGATGGCAGCACAGAAGATCTTGCAGTGACTGGCGCCTTTATTGCGATCGGCCACAAACCCAACACTGAACTCTTTGTTGGTCAGCTTGATATGAACAATGGTTACCTCAAGACCCACTCAGGACTTGAAGGCAATGCTACTGCCACCAATATCCCTGGTGTATTTGCTGCTGGTGACGTACAAGATCACATCTATCGTCAAGCCATCACTAGTGCTGGCACAGGCTGTATGGCTGCATTGGATGCGCAGCGTTATTTAGAAACCTTGGAGTAACACTCAAAGCGACTGAGCAATAAAAAATACCTAGCATTGCTAGGTATTTTTTATTGAGGCCACTTACACGCTTAAGGCTAGTAAGGCCACCTCTGGCGCACGATCCAATATTTTTAGTAGTGCCTTTGCTGCGCCTGTTGGACTTCTTTTACCCTGCTCCCAGTTTCGTATAGTTTCTAAGGAAACTTCTATGCGATTAGAGAATTCTTGTTGAGACAAGCCAATCCTCTCTCGAACTCCCTTTGCATACTTAGCTGCATCTTGCATAGCCTCAGCATCATCTTGCTGTTGATGTAGTCTTATAAGGCGCTCTGAAGTTGCATCTAATAACTTCTTGTTAACAAATCCCTTAGGGAAGCTTTTGGGGTTGTTTAGATCAACACTAACTCGTACTATTTTTTTCATAACGCTTGACCTCCCTGCTATTAGCCCTTCTTGCAGAAATAATTCTGATCGCTCCACTCCTTCGGGTAAAAACAACTACAAAGACTTTTTCATCCATTAAACCCAGCGCACGAAAGCGCTCTTCGCCATACTCCCAGCGCTGATCATGCTCTACAAGCAACGTAGGATCCGAAAAAATTGGTATCACATATGCAAAATCAAAATTTCGTGAGATCTGGCATGAGTTACTTTTAGCCAAATCCCATTCAAAATCCATTGCCTCAATAGTAGTTCAATGAACTACTCCTGTCAAGAGGTTCTTAATGTAAAAACGCCTAGCATTGCTAGGCGTTTTATTTGTTGCAGTCTGATTGCTAGTGCATGTTAATTGCTACCCATTACTCAACGTGAGATCACTGGCAATAATGGCACGATGAGTAGTGCCACGATATTGATGATCTTGATCAATGGGTTAACAGCAGGACCCGCAGTATCTTTGTAAGGGTCACCTACGGTGTCGCCAGTGACTGCAGCCTTATGGGCTTCAGAACCTTTGCCGCCGAAGTTGCCTTCTTCGATATATTTCTTCGCGTTATCCCAAGCGCCACCACCGGTACACATCGAGATCGCTACGAACAAGCCGGTCACAATCGTACCCATTAGCAAGCCGCCCAATGCTGCAGGTCCCAACAAGAGACCAACAACAATTGGAGCAACTACTGGCAACAAGGATGGAATAATCATTTCTTTGATGGCGGCAGAAGTCAGCATATCCACAGCCTTGCCGTACTCAGGCTTCGCAGTGCCTTCCATGATTCCAGGGATATCACGGAACTGGCGTCGAACTTCCTCAACTACAGCGCCAGCACAACGGCCAACCGCTTCCATCGCCATCGCACCAAACAAATATGGAATCATGCCGCCAATAAACAGACCAATGATCACCATGTGATTAGATAAGTCAAACGATACTTGCTGACCAATGCCCTCTAAGGCATGGGTGTAGTCAGCAAAGAGTACGAGTGATGCCAAACCAGCCGATCCAATTGCATAACCTTTGGTCACTGCTTTAGTAGTGTTACCAACAGCATCTAATGGATCAGTGATATCCCGTACTGATTGTGGCAAGCCCGCCATCTCTGCGATACCACCAGCGTTATCAGTAATAGGACCGTATGCATCAAGGGCAACCACAATACCTGCCATAGACAACATGGCTGTTGCCGCAATCGCAATGCCATACAAACCAGCTAACCAATACGCCGCAAAAATCGCCGCACAAACAAAGAGCACTGGATAAGCAGTCGACTTCATAGAAATACCTAAGCCAGCGATGATGTTGGTGCCGTGACCTTTAGTAGAAGCTTCAGCAATGTGCTGTACTGGCTTGAACTGGGTGCCGGTGTAGTACTCGGTAATCCACACCAATCCTGCTGTCAGTAACAAGCCCACTACTGTTGAGCCAAACAAACGCCATTGGCTACCTGGGATACCCAAGGCATCATCCGGCATGATGAAGTTGGTTACGAAGTAGAAAGCGATCAGCGATAAACCTCCGGCAATGATTAAGCCCTTATACAAAGCTGGCATGACGTTTCTCATGCCAGGCGTTGCCTTAACAAACGAGCAACCAACAATAGAGGCGATGATAGAAACGCCGCCAAGTACCAATGGATAAATAATCGCCGCAACTGGTGCACCAGTAACCATCAATGAACCCAAAACCATGGTGGCAATCAAAGTCACTGCATAAGTTTCAAATAAGTCAGCTGCCATACCTGCGCAGTCGCCTACGTTATCGCCAACGTTATCAGCGATTACCGCAGGATTGCGTGGGTCATCTTCCGGAATGCCAGCCTCTACCTTGCCGACCAAGTCAGCGCCAACGTCTGCGCCTTTAGTAAAGATGCCGCCGCCTAAACGTGCAAAGATCGATATCAATGAAGAGCCAAATGCCAATCCAATCAGTGGATGCAATACAGAAGAAAGGTCTTGTCCTGCACCAATCGACACGAGGAACATAAAAAACAGGCCAACACCTAATAGACCAAGCCCTACTACCAACATACCAGTAATAGCTCCGCCCTTAAATGCTACATTGAGCGCTTCATTCATGCCCTTGGTAGCCGCTTCCGCAGTACGCACGTTTGCGCGTACTGAGACATTCATACCAATGAAACCACAAGCGCCCGAGAGAACAGCGCCGACCACAAACCCAATCGCAGTCGCAAAATCCAGGAAGAGTGCCATGAGAATGGTCAAAACTACCCCGACAATCGCAATCGTTTTATATTGGCGAGATAAATATGCTGCAGCACCCTGCTGAATCGCCTCAGCAATTTCTTGCATCTTGGCATTTCCTGTACTTTGCTTCAAGATCCAGCTGCGCATCACAAAACCGTATATCACGGCTATGACACCGCATGCCAAGGCAAAATACAAGCCTAAAGTGACGTTACTCATGCTTGAACTCCCTAAAGTTAATCATTTGTTAATCTTTATTCTTTTATATAACCTGCACTTAGGTAGACCTGGTTCCCGAAAGCTTTAAACTATGGTCTTTAAGCTGTATCAGTATGTAACAGAATCACCCCTGCGCCCCCTTCATAGGATCAGGGTATTTACTAATCATTATTCGGAGTATTTATGAGTCTCGACAAAGTTAAGCCAGGTAAAAAGATCCCTGAAAGCTTCAACGTCATTATTGAAATCCCAATGAATGCGGATCCAATCAAGTATGAAGTAGATAAAGAGAGTGGCGCAATTTTCGTTGACCGTTTTATGGGTACTGCAATGCACTATCCATGTAACTATGGTTACATCAATAAAACGATTGCTGGCGATGGTGACCCTGTTGACGTTCTCGTTATTACTCCGTTCCCACTCATTCCAGGTGTAGTTGTTAGCTGCCGCGCGATTGGTGTTTTACAAATGGAAGATGAAGGCGGTCAAGACGCTAAATTGTTGGCCGTTCCTGAAGACAAAATTTTGCCTATCTACACTCACTGGCAAAAACCAGAAGACATTAATCCATTACGCTTAAACCAAATTCAACACTTCTTTGAGCACTATAAAGATCTAGAACCAGGTAAGTGGGTAAAAGTTAAAGGTTGGGGTGGTATTGCAGAAGCCCATCAAGAAATTCTTGAGGGTATCGATCGCTACAACAAAGAGAACCCGTAATTTTTAGATGATTGAAAAGGCTTTGTGAGTCGGAGTGAGCGCACAGAAAATTGCTTTAGCTCAAATCAACCCATTACTGGGTGATTTGGCTGGCAACGCGCAACTGATTCACAAAGCCGCTCTAGATGCCTATTCTCAAGGCGCTAAACTCGTAGTAACCCCTGAGCTTTCGCTCACAGGATATCCCCCAGAAGACTTATTGCTTCGCCCTGCTTTTATCGAAGCAGCGCAGCAACAGCTTGAGCTCCTCATGAAAGAGCTGGCCCAGCATTCAGACTTGACTGTGATTGTCGGTCACCCTAAGCAATCCTCTGCAGGTTTGCAAAACTACGCTTCCGTTTTAAGAGACGGCAAGGTAATTGCAGGCTATGCCAAACAAGAATTACCCAATCACGAGGTGTTTGACGAAGTACGCTATTTCGTTCCCGGAAATCAAGCTTGCGTATTTGAATGCGAAGGTATTCATTACGGCTTGATCTTGTGTGAAGATGCATGGCATGCAGGACCAGCTAAGCAAGCGCACGCTGCTGGAGCACAAGTTTTACTCGTTCCCAATGCCTCGCCATATCACCTTAAGAAAGAAGCGCTTCGCATTGAAGTGCTGCGCGGACATATTGCGCAAACAAATATGCCTCTGGTTTACGTTAATGCAGTGGGCGGTCAAGATGAATTGGTTTTTGATGGCGGCTCATTTGCACTGAACAGTCGTGGCGAGGTTGTCATGGCTCTCCCCCAATTTGAAACAGGCTTAGGCCTTGTTGCAGTCTCTCCTTCTGGTGAGTTAGAAAAAGGTCTCATTACCCCGCCCCAATCAGTTGAAGCACAAGCCTATCAAGCGCTTGTCTTAGGCGTTCGTGACTATGTGACTAAAAATCGCTTTCCTGGCGTCATTATTGGGCTATCTGGCGGCGTAGATTCTGCACTGGTTTTAGCAATTGCTGTAGACGCCCTGGGAGCCGACAAAGTACGCGCTGTCATGATGGCTTCGCGCTATACCGCCGATATCTCCTGGATCGATGCACGCGAGATGGCCGATAACTTGGGCGTGCAATACGATGAGATTCCAATTAGCGGGCCTGTAGATGCTTTAGAAGCTTCTCTATTCGAGCAATTCAAAGGTTTAAAAGTAGACGCTACTGAAGAAAATATTCAGGCGCGTGTGCGCGGCACTTTACTCATGGCACTCTCTAATAAAACCGGTCGCTTGGTTTTAACTACCGGCAACAAAAGTGAAATGGCAGTAGGTTATTGCACTCTGTATGGTGATATGGCGGGTGGCTTTGCCGTCATTAAAGATATTGCCAAAACTTTGGTGTATCGCTTATGTGCTTATCGTAATAGTATTGGGGCCGTTATTCCGGAGCGAATTTTGACTCGCGCCCCTTCAGCCGAATTACGCCCCGATCAAAAAGACCAAGATAGCCTACCCTCCTATGAAGTATTGGATGGCATAGTTGAACGCTATATGGAGCAAAATCAATCTATTGCAGAGATTATTGCAGCAGGGTTTGACCCTGAAAGCGTAGAAAAAGTAACTCGCTTAATCAAGCTTAATGAATACAAACGTCGCCAAGCGCCCCCAGGTGTACGCGTTACTACCCGGGCCTTTGGCCGTGATTGGCGCTATCCAATTACATCGCAATTTAGAGCCTAGGTTTTTAAAAATAGTTTGGTTTTTAGCAAGCCATTCAAGTTCTAGGTATTATTACTAAATTAGGGGGAACAAATGAAATTAATTACATCCATCATTAAGCCATTCAAGCTTGACGAAGTTCGTGAATCATTAGCTGAAGTAGGCGTTACAGGCCTCACTGTTACTGAAGTTAAGGGTTTTGGTCGTCAAAAAGGTCATACCGAACTCTATCGCGGCGCTGAATACGTTGTTGATTTTTTGCCCAAGGTAAAAGTGGAAGCTGTGGTTTCTGATGACCGCGTTGAAGCTGCGATCGAAGCCATTACTAAAGCTGCACGTACTGGCAAGATTGGTGATGGCAAGATTTTTGTTACTGCAGTAGAGCAAGTAATTCGTATTCGTACCGGCGAAACCGATAACGCAGCAGTTTAATCAACTCAATAAATCTACTGAGCTCTCAGGGCATCAACGTGCCTGAGAGTCTGCAGTAGTAGGTAGAGCGACAGACTGAACGATCTCAGCCGGCTCCAAAATAATTGTCTTGCCAGTGGTGTTGCCGATGCGAACCTTTGCCCCTTGGTAGTACATATCCACTTGGTTTAAACCACCGGTTAATACCTTCATTGGTGGCTTACCAAAAACACTCACTCCAATACCTGGCTCCAAAGCTTTATTTTGGGTCCTACCGGTAGCATCCACCACGCAAACTGTCTGTGCAGTTTTTGATTGCAGATAAACCATATCACCCGCTTTTTTAGGGGCCTCGGGTTTGTAATTAAGGGCCGAAGCATCTGCAGGCGGACACTCAGTCGAAACGGCGGCTAACTCAGGCTGCACCACAGCCGCGGGTGCAGGATTGGCGTCTGACACAGGTTCTGCTGGGACATTCGCCGGTGGAGCTTCTTGCGCCACCTCTTGAATGATGACAACTTCTTCTTTCACTGGCTCAGGAAAAAAGAGGGGGCGTAAGTTCACTACAGAGAAAATGACTGCAGCAGCAATTGCCAATAGCAAGAAGCCTTTCTTTTTGGGGTCTGCTGAAGGCTTTGTTTGATTGCTATAGCCAGAGACGCTTGCAGGCGTTGGCTCAAAAACCTTTGCTACCGAAACAACTTCTGGCTTTTCTTTTACTTGTTCTGTTTCAATTGCTTTTGCAGACGTCGCTTTTTTCTCTGCAACAGGGACATTTGTCTCCCTCTGAAAATTGACTTGTGTATCCGACGCCTGCGTCTCACCAAAATCAAATGCTTCTTCTGGCTTGAGCTTTAATAGACCAGCTACTTTTTTAGCAGCTGTGAATTTAACTTGATCACCATAAAAGCTACCGCATTCACCATTCTCTATCTGCTCGATTTGTCGAACCGATAGACATGCTAATCCGGATAAATCCTTCGTACTTAAACCGAGGGCTTCTCTAGCTTTAGTAAACGCTTCTTTACGAATCTCCGGAAGATTTGCCTTGGTAATCACTGGGGACTGGTCTCGATATTATTTAATAATATAACTTTAAATTATTGATAAATATAATGCTTTTTAGTTTGCAACATTATATTAAGGGATAAATGAACTCTGTAGCTAGGGGTTGGTGGAGTACTTTCCAAAGGTGGCTCTAATGAGACCTTCACCAATATTTATTGCAGTGCAATAAATAGATTGGGTTAAGCTGCCCCTCAAGCCCAAAGCACCCTTAAACTAATCTCACGGCACAATAGAGCCTTTCGACATAACCCTTTTCTGGAGTAATAAGCATGAAACGCCTTAATGAACGCTCGCGCATGGTCACCGAGGGGGTCGCTCGCGCACCTAATCGTTCGATGTATTACGCAATGGGTTACGAAGAAAAGGATTTCGTAAAGCCAATGGTTGGGGTTGCAAATGGACACTCAACTATCACCCCCTGCAATAGTGGTTTGCAAAAATTAGCTGATGCTGCTGTTGAGGCCCTAGAGGAGGCAGGCGCAAAAGCCCAAGTATTTGGTACGCCAACCGTTTCCGATGGTATCGGCATGGGCACTGAGGGGATGAAGTATTCCCTTGTCTCACGCGAAGTAATTGCCGACAGTATTGAAGTTTGCGTCAATGGCTTGTGGCAGGACGGTGTGGTGGTGATTGGTGGCTGCGATAAAAATATGCCTGGTGGCATGATGGCTTTAGCCCGCACCAATGTACCGGGTATCTATGTCTATGGTGGCACGATTAAGCCTGGCCACTACAAAGGCAAAGAACTAAATATTGTTTCTGCATTTGAAGCTGTTGGCGAATTTACATCTGGCCGCTTGAGTGAAGAAGATTTAAAGGGTGTGGAGCAGCATGCCTGTCCAGGTAGTGGCTCTTGTGGCGGAATGTACACAGCAAACACCATGAGCTCTTCATTTGAGGCTTTGGGCATGAGCTTGCCCTACTCTTCTACGATGGCGAACGTTGATGCCGAGAAAGTAGTGAGCGCCGCTGAATCAGCACGTGTATTAGTTGAGGCTGTAAAAAATAACCTTCGCCCCCGCGACATCATCACCAAAAAATCGATTGAGAATGCAGTCAGCGTGATCATGGCAGTTGGCGGATCAACCAATGCAGTGTTGCATTTCTTAGCAATTACTAGCGCTGCTGAAATCGACTGGACGATTGATGACTTTGAGCGCATTCGTAAACGCGTACCAGTCATTGTGGATATGAAACCATCCGGAACGTACCTTGCAACTGATTTGCATCAAGCTGGTGGCATTCCCCAAGTGATGAAGATTTTGCTTGACGGTGGATTACTCCACGGCGATTGTATGACCATTACCGGCAAGACGATTGCTGAAGTATTGAAGGATGTTCCATCAGTACCACGCACTGATCAAAAAGTGATTCGTACCTTAGATAATCCTTTGTATAAGCAAGGCCACTTGGCAATCTTGAAGGGCAATATCTCTCCAGAGGGTTGCGTGGCTAAGATTACTGGCCTCAAGAATCCATCAATCACTGGCCCAGCCCGTGTATTTGATTCTGAAGATGACGCAATGGCAGCCATCATGGCGCAGAAGATCAAAGATGGTGACATCGTGGTCATTCGTTACGAAGGCCCTAAGGGTGGTCCCGGTATGCGTGAAATGCTTGCCCCAACCTCAGCCCTCGTTGGGCAAGGATTAGGCGAGTCTGTTGGTTTGATCACCGATGGTCGCTTCTCTGGTGGGACATGGGGCATGGTTGTGGGTCACGTAGCTCCCGAAGCTTATGTGGGCGGCACAATTGCCCTCATCAATGAAGGTGATTCAGTGACTATTGATGCCCATCAACTGCTCATCCAACTCAACGTGGATGAAGCAGAAATTGCGAAGCGGCGTGCAGCCTGGGTTCAACCTAAGCCTCGTTACACTCGCGGCTTATTAGCAAAATATGCAAGCCTCGCAAGCAGCGCTAGCAAAGGAGCAGTAACTGATTTAGATTTAAAAATCTAATACATTGACTGCTTCATGTTAAAAAGCCCCTAAGTAAAACTAGGGGCTTTTTTATTGCAGCTGTGACCGATTGGTATTTAGTGTTTCATTGCGCCAGGATTGCCCATTGCATTTACAGGCATTCTGACTTCCACTTCGCCTGCTTTAGCAAACTTCAGTTTTACAGGAACAGTTTCGCCAGCAGTTAAGGGGGCTTTGATATTCATAAACATCAAATGGAGGCCGCCCGGTTTTAATTCAACAGCGCCGCCCGCTGGTACAGCAATATCTTTCAATTGGCGCATCTTCATCACATTGCCTTCCATTGCCATTTCATGCAACTGCACTTCCCCTGCTGCTGGTGAGCTAGCGGATAGCAATTGATCAGCTGCAGACCCCTTGTTCTCAATCTTCATAAAGCCGCCAGCTACTTGCTGCCCAGGAACAGTGGCGCGCGTATAAGCGTCCTCAATCTTGATCGCATTGGTTGTCACTGTTTTAGTAACTCCTTGTGCCGAGACTATGCCAGTTGTTGCCAGACCAGCAACAATCAATAGTGTTTTTAATAGAGCAGATTTCATTTCATTATTCTCCTAGTATGTCTTGATTCATCAATTTAATTACGATTTGGTGGATAGCTGAGTTTGCATTTTCTGAAAATCTACCAATCCTGTTCTTCGGGTAGATTTACCATCTTTATTAATTACAAAAGTAGTGGGCGTTTCGCCATGCCATTGCGGATCAATTTCATAACGCAAACGCTCATCAAAAGGAGCTGCTACATAGTAGGTATTTGCCTTATCTAGGCCCGCTTTGCTCAGCATTTTTTTCATTGCGTCTTGTGAAACATCATCAACCTGAATAAAAACTATTTTTGCATTCGGATTACTCTTCACGAACTGCCCCCACTGCGGCATCTCCTTGACGCAAGATGGACAGGTAACCCCCCAAAAATGAATTGCAAGCGGCGATCCATTGGCGGATTTGGTAATCATTTTCCAGTCCCCAGCCTGATAAGGCTTGATAGCAGAGGTATCCGCTAGCGCTGATCCATTTAGGAATAGAGACAAGGCGGTGAGGAGAGTTAACCAATATTGTTTCATTGCTTTTGCCCAATACTCATTAATTGATATCCGTCGTCACGTGTCAACCAAGACAAAAATACTTCATTGCCCTTCGATAACAACAGGGGATGATCGCTATACCCTGCAGTACTGGTTAATAATTTAGGCGCAGCCCAAGTCTTACCATCATCTCCAGACTCATTTAGGTAAATAGATGATTTACTACCATCGAACTCTTTCCATACAAGCCAAACTTGTTGGCCTGATGCAAAAAGGTATGGTCTGCCAACATTGGCACCTTCTGCACCTACCCGACTGGGTTTTGAATACATAGCCCCTTGATTGTTAGAGATGGCATAGAAGACCCCAGAACGCTTACCACCTTGGGTGTACCAAGCAACATGGAATTTTCCTGTTCCAGAAACCGTAATAGATGGCCCATGATGTGGGCAAGCGTCAGTCTTCCAGTCATCATTAGCAACGCGACGAATAGGCTGTGCGCCTCTTTCTGAGATCACTTGACTTGCCTGATCCCGAATGCCGCCTGGGAATATTGCGCGGTAGGCCACCACTGGGCTACCCCTTGGGTCGAGGCTAGCGCCTATACGGCAGCATTCACAACTACTTTCGTTAGCAAAATGTTCTGTCTGAAATGATTTTCCACCGTCTTGAGAGAAGGAATAGGCAATGGATCCACCCAATCGCTTCTCACCACCCTGCTTTGCTGCGGCGACCAAACGCTTATCAATCCAAGAGATAAAAATATTGCCGTCTGGTTTTATTAGAACCGAGGGAAAGCGCTGGCTTGAACTATCTTTAACCAAAGACTCTGGGGCGGCAAAAGAATTACCTCCATCTACTGACCTAGCAATATTGATTTGAGCATTCCAGTTGCTATCTTTGAAAAACGCATAAGCCAAAAATACGTTTCCTTGCTTATCAGCCACGATTTGTGGGCGCGCATCAGCTCCCACATCTAATGATTTTCCATGCTCAGCTATTACCACCGGCATTGAGAATGTTTTTCCTGCATCTGTCGATTGCGCAACTGAAACAACACCATTAGCGGTCCATGCCAATAACAACTTTCCATCTTGCGAAAAAAATGGAGTAGCGGCATTGGCGCACTCTAAGCCAAAGCTTTGACAAGAAGCATTTTGCTTTGATGCCATACGTGAAGAATGATCCATCTGCATTTGGGCATACGCATTACTAATAAGCACCCCCAAAAGGAGTACGCCTAGCAATAACGTTAATTTAGAAGTGCGCAAGAACAGATTCATGATTAGAAGATGATACGTGCACCCACAGAAATTGCTTGCGGCATACCCAATACATAGCTGGTATTGTTACTACCGGTACCAAAGGTAATGTACTGACGGTTAAACAAGTTCACTGCAGATGCATAAATAGTGGCGTTTTTAGTCACCTCATAGTTTGCACGCAGCCCTACCACCGCATAAGCAGCTACCGGCAATGTATTAGCAGTATTCATCCAAGAACTTCCCACGTAACGCACTGTTGCAGTGAGGCTAGCCTGTGGAACAGGGTAATACGTTAAACCACCGCCTAATATATTTTGTGGAACGCCACCTACCTGTTTATTAATTGGGTCGCTAGTAGCGCTCATTGTGAGTTTAGTGCTTGTAAAGGCATAGTTCGCATCTGTTGCCCACTGCGAATTAATATCATGATGGAACTGGAATTCAATACCTTGACTTAAGAGATTTTGCTTATTGGTGTAGTAACTTAAACTTTGCGCTGAAGCACAAGCGCCATACTGAGTAGTTTGACCAGTCCAAGGAGTTGAAGCACCGCATAACTGTTGTGCCAGCGCCTTATCTGTAGCGCTACTTGTTGACAGGCTATAACTTGCAACCGCATTCTGGATATAGTTATTAAACGCGGTTAACTGCGCAAAGCCGCCTTTCCAACGATAGTCTGTACCCACCTCATAACCTGTCATCGTTTCTGGGGTTAAGTTTGGATTTGCAAAAGAATAGCCGTTACCAGATCCGTAACTACGAAGCGTGTTGTTCATACCGGGCGCATGGAATGCTTGGTACGCAGCAGAGCGTAAGTCCCAGTCTTTACTCATCTTATATAGCAAACCTAAAGTTGGACTAAATTGTGTCTTGCTTTGATTCGGAATATTTTGATACGCAGGATTAACCCCATTAGAACCAGCGTTGTAGTAGGAAGGTGTCTGGCTATTCCATTGGTCTATTCGAGCAGCCAATGTTGTCTCCAACGGAAATGATTCGGCCTTAGATTTCAATTGCCCCATCAAACCATAGAAAGTTTGCTGCCCTTGAGCATAGTTAACCGCAGCGGATGTGCCATTGTTATTTAAGTTATTGGTTAGATTTGAGCCAGCAATATTTCTAGCATCTACCCCGACAACATACTGATCAATAATGCCCGTCACTTCTTGAGTGTATTGAACTGAGCCACCTACAGTGTTGTAGGGGTCTTTGTAATTGGCATTGATATAGGGCGTGTTGGCCGGAATATTATTTGACCGAGTAGTTGTGGTTGAGCCATTCTGCTTATTAAAGCCCGTATTCATGTAAAAGAAGTTGACATCTACTTTTGACTTATCATCCAAACGGGTTGTTGTACCGCCGGCCACATCTGTTTCTTGCATGATATTGGTAGCAAAAGAATATCCCGAGGAGAGGTCAGACATCGTGTGATACCCAAGGCGGAAGAAGCCATTCGTGTCTTGTGTAGCCTTAAAATATCCTTGCATTCTCACGTTGGAGTTATGCGAAGCAGCATCGCCCTGACCGTTCTTAATGCTATTTGGTGAAGCTGGTGAAATCGTTGCAATATTTTGATAGCCATCGGTACTGAAATAATCTGCCGAAAATCGTAATTGAAGATTTTCAGAGGCGATTAGGTCTTTGGATGCAGCTACGTTACCCGTAGCAAATGCCCCATAACTTGCTGATGCCTCTTGCTGACTATTGACTGGAGTTTTGGTCTTGATATTAATCACACCGCCCATGCCGTAGTTACCCCACAAGCTAGACACACCACCGCGGATAAATTCGACAGAATCAATCGAGGACATGGGAACCAAGTTCCACTGTACTGTTCCATAAAAAGCATCATTTGCTGGAACGCCATCAATCAGAACTAAAGTTCTAGCATTACCAAGGCCACGCACGTTAATGCTCTGTCCCGTTGGATCCTTTTGGTAATAAGGCGTGTCATTCAAGATAACGCCTGGCACGTTCTTTAAGATTTGGTCAATGGTTTGATCTGGGGCTGCTTCCAGCGCCTCTTTAGTGAGAACTGTTGTATTTAAAGGAATCTCGTCCAATGGTGTACCAGAACGAGTTGCCGTTACGGTAACGCTCTTCAGTTTTTGATCATAGTCAGGTGGTGGCGCAATTTGCGCTTGCGCACTAATTAGCGCTGAACCAAATAGTACGCCTACGCATGCGCTGATTTTCTTTTGCTGCAACAACATTGAACTCTCCACACAACTTCATTGCCAAGTACATAGCTTTGCTATGCCCTAATAAACTCTTAGGCTTGTGTTGGAGGTGCAGCTGAA
>CANCPL010000003.1:0-68690 GCA_947380065.1 Burkholderiaceae bacterium
CATCCAATCGAATTTGATATGTACTACTCCCTGTAAGCGAAGGAGAGAACTTGAGCGCAGGTCTGTTGCGCAATTCGTTCAAGGGAGCAGCTTCGGCTGCTCCTTTTTTTCCGACATTGCTTGATCAGATGCCCAATGCCATCGTGGTATTTGCGGCAGAGAACCAACAATTGGTATACGTGAACCCGGCTGCTGAGTCAGCTTTGGACCTCTCGCGTAAATCACTTGAGGGGCAATCTGTGCACAATTTATTTGGTGATAACGAAGCATTAAATGACATGATTTCTGAGGTGAAGCAGGGGCATGTCCTCGCCCAACGTCAAGAAATAATCTTACATTCTTTACCAGGCAGTATTCATCAGGACTCTATTCCTGCGCATGTTGTGATAGCCGCGTTAGAAGATCCTGATCTCATCATGATGGAGTGGTTTCCGATTGATCAGCAACTGCGTAGTGAGCGTGATGAACGCGTCACACAGCAAGTAGAGGCCAATAAACAGTTGATGCGTAACTTAGCGCATGAGATTAAAAATCCATTGGGCGGTATTCGTGGGGCAGCTCAGCTACTGGAATTTGAGTTACCAGATAAGGGCTTGTGTGAATACACCCAAGTCATTATTAAAGAATCTGACCGCCTCCAGACTTTAGTTGATCGCCTCTTGGCGCCCCATCGTAAGGCGCACCTAATGGAATCATTCAATGTGCATGAAGCATTGGAGCGTGTTCGTAGTCTAGTCTTGGCAGAGTTTCCAAAAGGCCTGCGCATTATTCGCAATTACGATACTAGTCTGCCAGATGTATTGGGAGATCGTGAGCAGTTGATTCAAGCAACCTTAAATATTGTTCATAACGCAGCACAAGCACTTTCAGAAGAGATTCGTTGTGGTGTTGCGCAAATTGAGTTAAAGACCCGTGTAGCGCGTTCAGTCACGATTGCAAAGCATCGCTATAAGCTAGCGATGGATCTGCATGTAATTGATAACGGCCCGGGCATTCCAGAAGAAATTATTGAGCGTATCTTCTTCCCATTAGTTTCAGGTAGAGAAGGGGGTAGTGGTCTTGGCTTAACCTTAGCTCAAACCTTTGTTCAGCAGCATCAGGGATTTATTGCTTGCAATAGTCGTCCTGGACGTACCGATTTTCATATTCAAATTCCATACCGTAGGCAGGAGAAAATATCATGAAACCAATTTGGATCGTTGACGATGATCAATCTATTCGTTGGGTCTTAGAAAAAGCCTTAGCGCGCGAGAATATTCCGCATAAGAGTTTCTCCAACCCAAATGATGTGCTCAATGCCCTTGAGAAAGAATCCCCCCAGGTTCTGATTTCAGACATTCGCATGCCACGTGGTAATGGTTTGGATCTATTGCAGCATGTGAAGGCGAGCCATCCAAATTTACCCGTGATTATCATGACTGCGTATTCTGATTTGGATTCTGCGGTCTCATCCTTTCAAGGCGGCGCCTTCGAATACCTCACTAAACCCTTTGATGTAGAAAAAGCGATTGAGTTGATTCATCGCGCAGTAGAGCAGGGTATTCGCAACGATTCTGGGGCAAAAGAGTTAACCGCATGGAGGCAAGATGCCACCGAGATCATCGGCCAAGCGCCAGCCATGCAGGAGATATTCCGTGCAATTGGTCGTTTAGCCCAATCGAATGCCACAGTGCTCCTTACCGGAGAGTCTGGCACTGGAAAAGAATTGGTTGCTCATGCTTTGCATAAACATAGCCCTTGCGCAAAAGGCCCATTTATTTCTTTGAGTACTTCTGCTGTACCAAAAGATTTATTGGAATCCGAGTTATTTGGTCACGAGCGTGGGGCCTTCCCAGGTGCTCAGACTTTACGTCGCGGCCGCTTTGAGCAGGCAGATGGAGGTACTCTCTTCTTGGGTGAGGTGGGGGATCTACCCTTTGATTTGCAGACTCGTTTATTACGAGTTTTATCTGATGGGCATTTTTATCGCATTGGCGGTCAGGATCCTATTAAGGCGAATGTTCGTATCATCGCCTCTACTCATCAAAATCTCGATGCAAAAGTAGCTGCCGGACTCTTCCGCGAAGATTTATTGCATCGCTTGAATGTGATTCGTTTGCGTATGCCTTCATTGCGTGAGCGCAGTGAAGATATTCCAATGTTAGCAAGACACTTCATGCTCAGCTGCGCCAAGTCTTTAGGCGTTGAGCCGAAGAAGCTTTCTGATGAAGTCTTAAAGGAAATCAGCGCAATGCCTTTTTCGGGTAACGTTCGTCAATTAGAGAATCTATGTCACTGGTTAACTGTGATGACGCCCGCAAACGTAATCGGCGTAAGTGATCTTCCAGCCGATATCGTTGGGCAAGCTAGTGAACAACCCGTCATCATTCACGGAGAGTCTTCACCAAGCAATCCGATTGCGAGCAAAGTTGCTGCAGGCGATTGGGAGGGAGGCTTAGGACGTCTTGCTGTCAAGATGTTGCAAGATGGGGATAAAGAAGTTTTTGATGTCTTGACCGCACGCTTTGAAAAAGCTGTTTTACAAGCTGCTTTAGAGGTAACACGCGGCAGAAGGGTGGAAGCTGCGCAACGCCTTGGTATTGGGCGTAATACGATTACTCGTAAGTTGCAAGAGTTGGGTATTGATGACTGATTCAGTTCGAATAGCAGCGTGGAATGTGAACTCCTTAAAAGTTCGCCTTCTACACGTTCTTCGTTGGCTGCAAGATCAAGAAAAGGCTAAAAAGCCAATTGATGCACTCTGTTTGCAAGAGCTCAAGCTCACGGATGATAAATATCCCCATAAAGAGTTAGAGGATGCGGGCTACTTAAGTTTGGCTGCTGGGCAAAAGACCTACAACGGCGTTGCGATCATCTTGCGTAAGGCAGCCCTTGCGCCAATCGCCTCAGATTTAGAGACAGCATTTCTAAAACCTACTAGAAACATCCCAAACCACGAAGATGAGCAGCAACGCATCCTCGCGGCGACAGTTTGCTTTGCCGGAACTCAGCCTATAAGACTAGTCTCGGCGTATTTTCCAAATGGGCAATCACCAGATAGCGATAAGTTTGTATACAAGCTCAATTGGCTCAATGCACTAAATAATTGGCTGGATGATGAGCTCAAGCAAAATTCTCGCCTCGCACTGTTGGGTGACTTCAATATCGCCCCAGCAGATGAAGATGTGCATGATCCCAAGGCTTGGGAGGGGCAGAATCTAGTTTCGCCTCCAGAGCGCAATGCATTTCAAAATTTAATCAAGCTTGGGCTTAGTGATTCATTCAGGATATTTGAACAAGCACCTAAAACATTTAGTTGGTGGGACTATCGCATGATGGGCTTTAGAAGAAACGCCGGAATGCGCATTGACCATATTTTGCTCAGTGATGCCCTAAAAGAAAAATGCAGTGCAAGCATCGTAGATAAAGTACCAAGAGCCTGGGAGCAGCCATCCGACCATGCTCCAGTGATTGCACAGATCAAAAAGTCCTAATATGGCCGGCTATTCCACGCATTGACCTAGTATTTTTAAAACTGGTTTGCCCTTATTATGGGTATTAATAATGAAGCAATTAGCTTTACCCATCGGGATCAAATCTAAACTCTTGAATGCGATTACTTAGAAATACAGCTGCTTATGCATTAACCGTTGCCAGCACTTGTCTGTTGGCCGGATGCATGATGGTTGGCCCGGATTATTCAAGGCCGCCAGTTAAAGCTGTTGATCAATATAAATCATCAACCCAAACAGAATTTACAGAATCTTTGGGTGAAAACTCAAACAAGATTTTGGATCCAGTGGAGTGGTGGCAGAGTTTTAATGATCCAACGCTCAATGCTTTGCTAAAGCAAGCAACGGCGCAAAACTTAAGCTTGCAACAAACGGCTTTACGTATCTACCAGTTACAAGCGCAACTCGGTGTGAGTGACGCCACATTATTGCCATCTGCTAACTTAAGCGCCTCCTATAACAACAATCGGAATAGTGCGATCCAAGAGGCGATTAATGACGCCAATAATTTGGTCTCAAAAAATGCTTTAGTTCAAATGAGTTGGGAGTTAGATTTTTGGGGTAAGAATCGCCGTGGTGTTCAAAGTTCATTGACCTCGTATTTATCTGGGGTTGCCGCCTATTACTCAGCTGATGTTTCTCTCACTGCAGACGTTGCCAATACCTATATCAATATTCGTAACTATGAAGAGCTGATCGCAGTTGCTAAAACCAATCTAGCCCTGCAAAAAGAAAGCTTACGCATTGCAGGAGCACGTTTTAAATATGGTGCTACCTCGATGCTGGACTTAAGCCAAGCACAAGCACAGTATGAGCAGACCAAGGCTCAGATACCGGGCTTGGTTGCGAATTTGAAAAAAAATCAGCATGCCATGAGTATTTTGCTGGGTGAGCCTCCAGATTATTACGAAAAGACTTATGGCAACACTAAGGGAAGTCTCAAGCCCCCAGCCGAACTGGGTATTGGTATGCCAAGAGATTTATTGCGTCGCCGCCCCGATGTTTTGCAGGCAGAGTTTGATGCTGCTTCTAAATCGGCTCTCATCGGCGTGAATAAGGCGCAACTGTTTCCAACCTTTACACTGGGCGGAACTTTTGGTTACTCCACTTCCAACTATGGCAATCTAACCTCTGCTAACTTATTCAGTTGGGGTAATAACTCATCTGGCGTTAGTGCTGGACTTTACTTGCCCTTGTTTTATCGGGGTGCGATTGTGGATCAAGTTCGCGTGCAGGATGCCATCTTTCAACAAAGTCTTTTGGCCTACCAGAACCAAGTCTTGAATGCTCAGAAGGAGGTTGAGGATTCTCTGATTACTATCTCCACCACCAAAAGCTCAAAAGAAGATTTAGGTCGTGGCGTAATTGCGGCGCAAAGTGCCGCAGATTTAGCGCTCGAGCGCTATAAGACCGGGCAGAGTGACTACACCACGGTGATTACTGCGCAGCAAAATCTATTAAATATCCAAAACTCCTTGGTCCAAACGTCATCCAATGAGCTCATTGGATACGTTGGTGCATTTAAGGCTCTTGGTGGCGGCTGGACGGCAGATATGAGTCCTCCTCAGCTACCAGACCAAATGATTGCTGATATGACTGATCGCACGGATTGGGGTTCTGTCCTCACAAAAACGGGCGACCCCTTAACAGTGAAGGTAAGCAAGTTTTTAGTAGATGCTCCAGATCCTTCCAAGCCTACACAATCAGTTGCACCAGCTAAATCGAATACACCTTTAAATATATCCAATCCGCCGACTCAGGGAAGTGCTGCGCCATGAAAGACCTTTTAATCAAAGCCAAACTTTTGCTGATGCCCTTATGGGGGCATATTTTGACGCTATGGAGTTCACTCTCTGCCAGATGGAATGCACTTTTAGAAAAGTTCAGTACGGTCGAGATTCCTATGCTTAAAAAGAAGCTTTCACCTCGGACTATTGAGATATCTCTATTGGTTTTGATCGCTTTAATTGCCCTGATTTATTTGAAGTCTTGCGGCAAAGAGGTAAAGCGACTTCCAATTCCCGTAACCATTGCGCAGCCACTCTCGCAAGAGATTCGGAGTTTTGCAACCTTTGACGGTTTAGTGGATCCATACCTCACAGTGAATCTTGATGCGCGAGTAAAGGGCTATCTCACGAAGATTGGATTTGCAGATGGCGCTATGGTGAAGAAGGGGGATCTGCTGTTTGTAATTGAGCAAGACCAATATATCCAAGAGGTGAAATTAAAGCAGGCAATTTATACCGAAGCGAAGAGTGAGTACGGTCGCCAGAAATCCTTGCTGAAAGAGAATGCTACTTCTCAGGCTGCTGTGGACAAAGCTTTATCTCAATACCAGCAAGCTGAAGCTAATCTAACTCTTGCCAAGATTAATTTGGGTTATACCGAAATCAGAGCACCTTTTGATGGGCTCATGGGAAGGCATCTATTGGATGTAGGCGCCTATCTGGATTCGACTACAAAAGGTGTTCAGCTCTCCACTATTCAGCAGATCTCGCCAATCTATGTTTACTTCTCCATTAACGAGCGAGATTTTTTGAAGTTTGAAAAGGGTCAGGATCAAAACGCAGAACGCAAGTCTGAAGTAAATAAGTTACCCATCTTCGTTGGCTTACAGGATGAAGTTGGATATCCACACGAAGGTGTCTTGGATTATGCTGCCAACTTAATTTCTACCGAAACTGGATCCCTGCAATTGCGGGCAATCTTGAAGAACGAAAATTATCAGTTAATTCCTGGTTTATATGCTCGCGTCATGGCTCAGTATGGCGCGCCAAGACAAGCTTTGTTATTGCCTAAGACTGCTTTAATGACGGATCAAGTGGGTGACTATGTCTATGTTTTGGATGATGTAATGCGAGCGCAACGCCAGGATGTTGTCTTGGGACAGCGCTTTGAGAAATATGTAGAGATCAGCAAAGGTTTAACTGCCAATAGCAAGGTGGTGATTAATGGATTTATTAACCTAAGTATTAATCAAGAAGCCAAACCAACAGAGACTACGATTGAGGCAATGCCAGCTCGATAATCATGCTATCTAAATTCTTTATCGAACGGCCAGTCCTGGCCAATGTGATTGCCCTAATCATGCTATTGATTGGAGCGGTATCCATTAATAGTTTGCCCATTGCCCAGTACCCCAATATTGTGCCTCCTACAATTCAGGTGACCGCAAGATATCCTGGTGCAAGTGCAACTCTTGTGCAGCAATTGGTTGCTAGCAATATTGAAACGCAGGTCAATGGTGTTGATGGGATGCTTTACATGGAGTCCGCATCTACCAATGATGGAAACTACACCCTAACCGTTACCTTTAAGGTTGGCACAGATCCAGATTTGGCGCAGGTAAACGTGCAAAACCGGGTAGCCATTGCACTTCCTTCTTTACCCCAAGCAGTTCAAAAGCAGGGCGTTACAACCAAAACGCAGTCGACTGCCATTCTGCAGTTTGTGACCCTAACTTCATCCAATCCAGACCATGACGGCTTATTTTTAAGTAACCTTGCAAACCTCAAGTTGCAACAGCGCTTAGCGCGATTGCCGGGTGTAGCTGCTGCTAACGTCTTTGGTGTTGGTAACTACAGTATGCGAGTTTGGCTCGATCCTGCCCAACTCAAGATGCGCAATCTAACGCCAAGTGACGTGATTAACGTCATTAATAGGCAAAACGTACTACTCACCGCTGGTCAAATTGGCGCCCCACCAACACCGCTAGGTCAAGATTTTCAGTTGACCCTTAATGTCACCAGCGCTATGACCACCCCTGAGCAGTTTGGCAGAATTGTTGTCAAGACTGGCGGTAAGGCCGCTATCACTTACTTGCGAGACATCGCCAGAATTGAAATGGGTAGTCAGAATTACAGTCAGTTCTTCAAGATTGATGATAGGCCTGCAGGCGGCATTGCTATTTATCAAATGCCGGGCGCTAATGCAATTGCAACTGCACAAGCTGTTCAAGAGGAAATGAAAAGTATTGCCAAGACGCTTCCAAAAGAGGTTTCTTGGGCAATTCCATTTGATACCACGATGTTTGTTCAAGCCTCGATACATGAGGTTTATAAAACCCTCTACGAGGCAGGTATCTTGGTTTTACTCGTCATCATGATTTTCTTGCAAAACTGGCGTGCCACACTCGTTCCTGCAACAACAGTACCTGTCACGATTATTGGCGCATTTGCCTGCATGGCAGCTCTTGGCTTTTCCATCAATCTGCTTACTTTATTTGCGATTGTTTTATGTATCGGTATTGTGGTGGATGATGCGATTGTGGTGGTAGAGGCGGTTTCAAAGAAGGTGGAAGAGGGCGAAGATCCTAAGCAAGGTGCAATTGATGCCATGACCTCTCTGATGGGACCCATTATTGGTATTACCTTGGTTTTGATGGCAGTATTTATTCCGGCTTCATTTATTGCCGGCATTACAGGGCAGATGTATCGGCAGTTTGCCTTGGTGATTGCAGCCACTGCATTAATTAGTGGTATTAATGCGATCACTCTAAAGCCAACCCAGTCAGCGCAGTATTTAAAGCCAATTGATCCTAACGCAGTCAAAAACAAGCTCTATCAAAAGTTTGATCTATATTTCAATCGCCTGGCAACTTGGTATGGGCACAAGATTGAAGGCTTGATGAAAAATCGAGCCAAGGCATCATTGGTGGGCATTGCAATTATTGTGGCCTCCCTTGTTGGTCTAATGTTTGTCCCATCCGGCTTCATCCCAAATGAAGACCAAGGCTATTTAGTAGTTTCGACTACCTTGCCTGATGCAGCTTCTTTGCAGCGGACCGAGGCGGGAATGAAAAAAGCAGTTGATGTCATCAAGAAGGTACCCGGGGTTGAAACGGTTGTAGTGATTGGTGGTATTAACTTGCTGAACAACAGTAGCTCTCAGTCGAATGCTGGTGGTCTTTACGTCATCATGAAAAAGTGGGAAGAGCGGGGCAAGGGCGAGAGTCTTCGTGAAATCTATAACAATATGAATGAAGGGCTTAAGCAAGTGCAAGAGCTCAAGGCTTTTGTGCTCTTGCCGCCAGCTATTCCTGGTTTAGGTTTGTCTGGTGGTTTTGAGATGAGATTGATGCTGACTGATAGCAGTAATAATTTTGCTAAGTTAGATGCGGCAGCTAAAGCTTTCATTGATGAAGCACAAAAGCAGCCAGAGATCATGATGGCCTTTACGCCATTCCAAAATAATGTTCCGCAACTACAACTCAGCTTCAATATAGGTAGAGCAGAAACTTTTGGTGTCGAGATTGGCGATGCTTATGATGTATTGCAATCCTATCTCGGATCTTCTTACGTCAACCAATTCTTCAAATATGGTCAAACCTATCAAGTGTATGTACAGGCTGATGGCAAATACCGTAATGCCATAGAGCAAGTCAATCGTCTTTATGTAAAAAATAATAGCGGCAATATGGTTCCACTTGGATCTTTCATTGATGTCAAAGAGGTTACCGGGCCCGCTTTCGCATCACAGTTCCAGCTTTATCCCTCTGCTGCCGTCCTAGGTGCAGCCAAGGATGGCTATAGTTCCGGTCAGGCGATGAAGGCTCTAGAGCAGGTGGCCGCCAATACTTTGCCTGATGGTGTCGCTTTCCAGTGGGCTGGTATGTCTTATCAAGAAAACTTGGTAGGGAATACTGTGATCTTGATCTTTGCACTTTCGATCTTGCTGGTGTACTTAGTGCTTGCTGCGCAATATGAAACTTGGGTAGCTCCGCTAGCTGTTTTAACTGCGGTTCCACTTTCCTTATCGGGAACAGTATTGGCTTTATTGCTTACAGGTCTGTCAAATAATATTTATGTTCAGATTGGTCTAGTGTTAATGATTGCGCTCTCTTGCAAGAACTCGATCTTGATTGTTGAAGTTGCCATTGAATGTAGACATAAAGGCATGAGTTTTGTAGAAGCCGCTCTTGAGGCCTCTAGAGAGCGCTTTAGACCAATTGTGATGACATCGATTGCGTTTATCTTGGGCGTCATGCCATTGCTTCTATCAAGTGGGGCAGGTGCAGCAGCACGTATCTCTCTTGGCATAACGGTATTTAGCGGCATGATCGCTTCTACCTGCCTTGCTGTGGCGCTGGTCCCAATCTTTTATGTGGAAATCGAAACCTTCTTTGAAAACCGTGCAAATAAGAAGGCTTCCAAGATTGGGCAATAAAAACGAGTCAAATAGGGTTTATTTGCACTCATCCAATCTTAGTGTTTAATGTTATTTTGGATCCCAACTTACCCATTTAAGCTATGAAAAAAATGACGTGTGTTTCTGCTTTAGCTATATCGCTTGGCACAATTCTGAGCATTCTCTCTTCGGCGGTCTATGCTGATCCGCCTGTCCCTCCTTTTTATGAGGAGGTTATCAAAATGAGTCCCGATGGCAAGCTCGGACAAATTCTGAAAAAAGAAAAAATCAAGACGGCTGTTAAGGGTGCTCAAGCTTGGAAGATTGCTTACGTCACATCTGATGTTGGTGGACGTAAGCATCTTGCTACTGGCTTGGTAGTAGCCCCAATCGGCACTCCGCCTAAAGAGGGTAGACCGATCATGGCTTGGGGGCATGGGACAACTGGCGCTGCACAAAATTGTGGCCCTTCACAAGTGCTCAATCCAACAGCACCCCTCAATGAATACTTTTTAGTTGGCGGGAATTCTTGGACGGATTACGGCATTCCTAGTGTTGAAGAATTTATAAAAGACGGTTATGTAGTGGTTGCAACAGACTACCAAGGCTTAGGTGGTGGAGGTGAGCATCAATATGCTTTGGCAGTAACCAATGCCATGGATATGATTGATTCAGCAAGGGCTGCTAGCGCTTTAAAGGAGGCTGGCGCTGGTAAGAAGACGATTATCTATGGTTGGTCACAGGGTGGCGGCGCTGTAGTTGCTGCAGCAAGCATGCCAGAATATATCGCTAAAAAAGGAACGATTGCCGATGGTATTGAGCTCGTTGGCGTAGTTGCCTTGGCTCCAGATGATATTGCCATCATGATGCCCAATTCAACTGTAGATGAAGTAAGCGCACAAAAATCATTAAGTGGGATCGTTCAGATGTTTACTGGAAATGTTTTTGATTTTTCACATATGGCAATGAGTATGTGGGGTGTAAGAGCTGGAAATCCAAATCTAAAACTCACTGATATCTTTACGACTGATGGTGCTAAGGTATTGGATGAGGTTATTCGAAACAAGTGTATGCATGCTGTGGCAGATACACTGAATTTCAATTACAGCAGTCAGTACAAATCATTATTAAAAGATCAATTTACCAATTCTCTTGAGTGGACAAAAGCGATGGTCAAGGGTAGCGTGAGCCCTGAAAAACCCATTGCACCAGTAGTTATTTATTGGGGAAACAAAGACACCACGAATCCTCCAATCATGGGTAAGCTTTATCAGGAGCAGATGTGTAAATTAGGAGGCAATGTCAATAGGATTGAATTGCCGGGCGATAACACGCATTTCACAACCCCTGGAGCTTCTGCGCCTCTATATCAGACCTGGATTAAAGATCGACTAGCGGGTAAGCCAGCGCTAAATAATTGCCAACTAGCAGCCCAGCTACCTAGTTAATTCAAGAGCGTAATAGTAAAAAAGCCCATCGAGAACGATGGGCTTTTTATTTGGCGCTATAGGTCTAGCTCTTATGCTAACCCTCCATGACGTAATAAGGCATCAATGCTGGGCTCTCTACCTCTAAAGGCCTTGAACGATTCGGCTGCGGGACGGCTACCACCGACTTCCAATATTTCTTCGCGATAACGAGTGCCAGTTTTTTCATCGAGGACACTGCCAGTCAATTTTGCCGCCTCTTCAAAAGCAGAGTAGACATCGGCAGATAGCACTTCTGCCCACTTATAGCTGTAGTAGCCAGCTGCATAGCCGCCAGCAAAGATATGGCTAAAGGTATTGATCCAACGAGAGATGGCAGGCTGTGGAATCACATTAAATTGATCTGCAATAGCTCTAGATAAGTCCAGAACTGCTTGATCTTTAGCATTCTTCGCATCAAAGCTTGCGTGCAAACGCCAATCGGTTAATGACATGACGATCTGACGTAGGGTCATATAGCCATTCTGGAAGTTTTTGGCAGCGAGGATTTTTTCAAAGAGCTCACGTGGCAAAGGTTTGCCAGTTTCAGCGTGCGCTGTCATTTTCTCTAAGACTTCCCATTCCCAGCAAAAGTTTTCCATAAACTGACTTGGCAGCTCTACTGCATCCCACTCAACACCATTGATGCCAGACACACCTAAGGCGCTTACTTGAGTTAAGAGGTGATGCAGGCCATGGCCACTTTCATGGAAGAGGGTAATGACATCATCATGAGTAATAGTCGGTTGACGCAGGGCGCCATCGACTTTGACCGGGGGTGCAAAGTTGCAAACTAAGTAGGCTACCGGTATCTGAATCTCACCATTGGGCAATACTCTACGACCACGGGCGTCATCCATCCAAGCCCCGCCACGCTTGCCAGGGCGGGCATAGGGGTCTAGATAAAAATAAGCCACGATATTAGCCTTGGTATTTTTTACTGAGAAGGATTGCACGTCAGTATGCCAAGTAGGTAAATCTGCCGCTTCAATCTTGACGCCAAACAGGGTCTGAATGACTTGGAAGAGTCCATCCAATACCTTTGGTAATGGGAAGTATTGTTTGAGTTCATTCTCCGAAAAGGAGTAGCGCTCTTGCTTCAATCTTTCAGATGCAAAGGCAACATCCCACGGCTCTAAACCATCCACAATAGAAAGTTCGGTCTTGGCAAACTCAGAAAGTTCTTGCCAATCTTTTAATGCAAAGGGTTTGGCCTTCTGGGCAAAATTGGTTAAGAAAGAATCGACCTCCTCAACGCTACTAGCCATCTTAGGTGCCAAACTGAGTGCTGCATAGTTTTTGAAGCCGAGCATGCGAGCTTCCTCATCACGAAGACTTAATTGCTCCAGCATATTTTGAGTGTTGTCCCAATCCAATTTGCCATTGGCATACTGGGGTGCCAGCTCAGAAGCCCGAGTCACGTAGGCCTCATACATTAAGCGGCGTAAAGCTCGGTTTTCTGAATACTGCATGACAGGGTAATAAGAAGGGAAGTGTAGTGTGAATGCCCAACCCTGCAGGCTCTTTTGTTGGGCAGTATCTGCAGCAGCAGCAATCGCATCTTCTGGCATACCCGCTAAGTCAGCTTTATTGGTTATGAGGTGAACAAAACCATCAGTAGCATCCAAAACGTGATCTGAAAAGGCCTTTCCAAGCGTTGCTTGCTCATCCTGAATTTGAGCAAAGCGAGGCTTATCTACATCAGTCAGTTCTGCTCCACCCAAACGAAAGTCTCGCAAGGAGTTTTCAATTACTTTCTTTTGGGCTGCACTCAACTTTGAAAAGTCAGAGGACTTACTTAATTCTTTGAATTTTTTATAGAGCTCTAAATTCTGACCAAGGCTTGAAAAGAAGGCCGTAACTTTAGGGAGCATCTCTCCATAAGCAAGACGCAGCTCAGGCGTATCGGCAACACTATTTAGATGAGAAATCACACCCCAAGCTCTTCCCAGGGATTCTGTTGCATCCTCAAGAGGTTCAGCCAACACATTCCATGTGGATGCAGTGTTGGGATTGACAGCTAGGTCAACGGCATCATGTGCATGCTTGAGTAAATACTCAATCGCGGGTGCAATATGTTCTGGTTTTACTTCTGAGTAGGCAGCAATGCCGCGTCCAAAGTTAACGAGAGGATTGTTTCGTAATTCTGCGGGGAGAACGATGGTGAGGGATGTAGTCATCCCTCTAGCTTAATGGACTCGGAGCAATCTTGCCAAAAGTCCCAGTTAAATCCTTAGTGAGTGGTGAGTTAATGCTTGGCGGCTTTTTCGGCAGCTTCCAAGGTGTTCATCAGTAGCATGGTGATGGTCATGGGACCTACGCCACCTGGAACCGGGGTAATCCAGCCAGCTACATACTTGGCAGTATCAAAATCCACGTCGCCGCACAGCTTGCCATCAGGGAGGCGGTTGATACCCACGTCGATGACAACTGCGCCGTTCTTGACCATGTCGCCAGAAATCATTTTGGGTTTGCCTGTAGCAACCACCAAAATATCCGCGTCTTTTGTATGGTGAGCCAAGTCACGCGTCTTGCTGTTACAAATAGTGACAGTTGCACCTGCTTGTAATAAGAGCATAGCCATCGGTTTACCCACAATATTGGAGGCGCCGACAATCACTGCACGGGCACCTCGAATTGGGTATTCAATACTCTCAAGAATCTTCATACAACCGTAAGGGGTGCAAGGTTTAAATTCAGGTTGGCCTACCATCAAAGCGCCAGCATTGGCAACGTGAAAGCCATCCACATCTTTTTCTGGGGCAATTGCTTCTAATACACGCTCTGGGGCAATATGCTCTGGCAAGGGTAGTTGTACCAAGATCCCATGAATGGCAGGGTCTGCATTGAGCGTGGCAATACGAGCGAGTAATTCTTCCTCGCCAAGTTCAGCGGAGTAACGCTCTAAAACAGAATGAAAGCCCACGTCTTCACAGGCTTTGACTTTATTGCGAACATACACTGCACTGGCAGGATTGTCGCCAACCACAATGACGGCTAAACCAGGTCTTGTGCCTTTGGCAGTAACAATGGCGCCACGTGCAGCAATCTCGGTGCGCAGTTTTTTAGAAAGGGCGTTTCCGTCTAATAATTGGGCTGGCATTGAAAACCCCGTTAATTAATTCGGTTGGGGATCGGATAAAGCCAAGCGGAGCAGGTCTGCAACCGTATTGACATTGAGCTTTTCCATGATGTTGGCGCGGTGCGCCTCAACAGTTTTAATGGAAATGCCGAGGTCATCAGCAATTTGTTTATTTAAGCGACCAGCAACAATGCGCTCAAGAACCTGGCGCTCACGACCAGTGAGCTTGCTGAGTAAGCTCTGGGTAATTTTGCGTTGACTGGCTTGTGAATAGTCAATGCGTGCTTTAGCAAGCATGCGGTCTACTAGCCCACAGAGATCATTTTCTTTAAAAGGCTTTTCAATGAAATCCACTGCACCACGTTTCATAGTGGAGACTGCCATAGTCACATCACCATGGCCGGTAATGAAAGCAACTGGCATTGGCAAGTTTTCACTTGTAAGACGCTCTTGTAACTCGAGACCTGACATACCAGGCATGCGCACATCCAAAATAGCACAAGAGATAGTTGACTTATCAGTGCTTTGTAAAGACTGCAAGAAACGTTCTGCGCTAGCATGGCAACGAACAACATAGCCATTGCTTTCTAAAAGCCAAGTAAGTGAATCTCTTACCGCTTCATCATCATCGACTACATAGACAACTTCAGCTTGGTTTGGTTTTGCAGTGGCGCTTAAGTTCATATCAGCTCTCGTCAGGTAAATCTTAAAATTCAATCTTAAACATTAGTCTCGGATTGTGGGGATTCCAAGGGTAGAAGTATTGTAAAGGTGCAGCCCGCTAGTTTGGTCTGTTCTGAGTCCTGGACATTGGTAGCCCAAAGTCTGCCATGGTGAGACTCAATAATGGATCTACAAATATTGAGTCCCATGCCCATTCCATCAGATTTTGTACTAAAAAACGGCTCAAACATGCGTTCTAGCACGTTTTCTGGGATACCGCCCCCTGCGTCGGTTACCTGGATTCTGAGCATTGCCGGGAAAATGCTGGTATCTAAATCTGCTCTAATTCGAACGGGAGGTGCCGACCAGCGGGAGGAAAGGGGGTAGGCCTCTCGTACGCTGTCCAAGGCGTTTTTGAGAAGATTTACCACTACCTGCAGGATGAGGACCGGATCCAAATCTACTACCGGTAGGTTGTCAGTAATCTCTGAATGAATACTTAAGCGGTGACGATGGGCTTCTATCTCTACCAAGCCAACCGCGTCATTAATGATTTCGGTAATGCAAGATGCTTTGCGTTGCGGTTCACTGCGTTTTACAAAGCCTCGAATCCGTTGAATGATAGTGCCCGCTCGATGCGCTTGTTCAGAAGCCTTTTCGAGCGCAGGCAAAATTTCTTTAGACAGTGCGGGGTCTAAGTTGCCATCCAAGCGTTTTGCAACACCCATGCAGTAGTTGGAGATGGCAGACAAAGGCTGATTTAATTCATGTGCCAAAGAGGATGCCATTTCACCCATAGTGGTTAAGCGACTGGTGAACTGCATCCGCTCTTGCTGTTGTAGTGCTAAATCATCCGCTTCCTTGCGAGTAGTAATGTCGGTAGCAATTAATAATTGTGCAAGATGCCCGTCTACCCATGGGATAAAACGACGTCTAACCTCAAACCACTGATTGCTATCATCGCTTAACTGAACTTCTTCCGATTCGGATTCTTGATACAAGAAAGAGGTTGGAATTCCAGGGGGAGAGTCCTCTAGATCTTCAGCAATTTCTCGCATCGTTGTGTTGCTCGTATCAATACCAGCTAACTGGAAATGGCCTTTAGAGTCATTACCAAAACGTTCTCGATAAAAACGATTGGCAAAGAGTAGGGCGTTAGTTTCGGGTGATACCACCGATACGGCTGCATCTAGACTTTCTAGAACAGTGGTGAAGCGTTCTTGAGAAGCCGCCAATTCTTCACGAATCTTTTTAGGCTCAGAAATATCAATTAACGAAGTAACCCAACCAGTTTGCTTACCTTTTTCATTAATGAGTGGCGCAATAAAGGTGCGCGTCTGTATTAAGGAGCCATCCCTTTTTAAAATGACACCTTCGATTCCGATCTTCATGTTCCCTGAGATATCTGCCCTTAGAGCACGATTCATTTTTTCTACAAGCTCATCTCTTCTAGAGTCGGGCCAGAATGGAAATGGCGGGGTGAGGCCTGTTAGCTCTTCGGATGACCAGCCCGTCATTTCACAAAAAGCACGATTTACATAGGTAATGCGCTTTTGCATGTCATGTGCACGAATGCCCACTGGAGTGGAATTTTCCATAGCATTACGAAAACTCGTTTCTGTGCGCAGGCTAGCTTCTGCCTCTTGCCGCACTTGCATCTGCTTGAGCACTGACCACAAGCTCCACACTACGAATGCGCTTAAACCCAGCACTACACCAATTAACATTCTGAAGGTGAGATTGGTGGGCGGAGGGTAGGTATCAATGCGTAAATTGATATTCGGGCTCAAGACTCCAATATCTAAGCTGGTCTCATTACTAAACGCTCTTTTCGGAGTGTTCTTGTCAGAAGATATACCCAGCACCCTTTCATTGTCAGTGAGCAAGGTAAAGCGGTAATGCGATTTGAGCTCCCCTGGAATGACATCTAAGATGCCTTGGGTGGTGTAGAGGGCTGCCAAGTAACCAATAATTTCACCACCAACAATATTAGGCACAACTTGCCAAAAAACAATTTTTCTATCTGCAGAGATCGGTTCATCTTCTGGCGTATTTAAAGAGATGAATTTGCTAAAGGCTGCCCGACTAGTTAGTCTGCTCAGTTCGATTGCAGATAAAAGACTGGCATGAATAGATTGATCATTCTGGTTTCTGCTAATCCAATCTGTTTTCCCGTTTTCGGCTGGAGCAATCCATTCACGTTGAATTTTATTATTCAGCCAAATGATTCTGACGATCTCATGATTGTTTAAAACAATATCTTCTGCTTGCTCACGAGCAATTTGTCTTAACTTGACTTGGTCTTCGCTGGCTGCAACTTCTCGATTGATCGTAGTTAATGCATCTAGATTGCTGACAAAGCGAGACTGAATCCGTTGCTTGGCAAAAGAGAGCTCTCTAAATAGGGCAGCCTCTTGCTGATTCTTTTCCTGCAAATGCAGGGTGCCCAAAATAATGCCCATGACAACAGTAAATAAAACGATTGCAAGCAGGGGGGTGTAAACAAGCCTAAATCCGCGAATTTTGCGGAGCCATCTGAATGGACTAAGAATAAGTCCGGAAAAGGCTGTTTTTTTCATTAATATGAGGATTTTGCCTCAAATAGCTACTCTGAAACGCATTTTTGCCTGCTTTCCAAATTCTTATTTGCAGTGCAATAAAATATCATATTATGATAAATCTTATCATTATGTGGAAAATTGCTTGTTTACACCCATATACCTTCCTAGAATGTTGCCTATAGAGTTAATGACAAATTAAGTACTATTTAATGGAGACAAAAGATGGCAGCAGTTCCAGACCAAATACTAGGTAAACAGAATGCCCAGGACCCTGATCCAGGGGAGACTCAAGAATGGTTGCAGGCGCTCGATGGCGTTATTCGCAACGAGGGTCCCGAGAGAGCTGCCTATCTGATTGATCAACAAATTTCTCATGCACGTGTAAACGGAGTTGTTCAGCCTTTCCATGCTGAGACTCCTTACATCAATACTATTCCCGTTGAAAACCAAGCGCGTTTACCTGGTGATCAAAACGTAGAGCATCGCATTCGTTCTTACACACGCTGGAATGCAATGGCGATGGTTCTGCGCGCCAACAAAGATACGAACGTTGGTGGACACATTTCTTCATTCCAGTCAGCAGCTACCTTGTATGACGTTGGCTTTAACCATTTCTGGCACGCACCATCTCCTGAGCATGGCGGAGATCTCATATTTGTGCAGGGCCATTCAGCGCCAGGTGTGTACGCCCGCGCATATATGCTGGGTCGCCTTGAAGAAGAGCAACTCAATAACTTCCGCCAAGAAGTGGGTGGTAAGGGCATCTCGAGTTATCCACATCCTTGGTTGATGCCTGACTTCTGGCAGTTCCCAACGGTATCGATGGGCTTAGGCCCGATCATGGCGATTTATCAAGCGCGTTTTATGAAGTACCTCACGGATCGTGGATTTATTCAGGAGCAGAGTCGTAAAGTTTGGGCTTTCTTGGGTGACGGTGAAACCGACGAACCAGAATCATTGGGCGCGATTGGAATGGCTGGTCGTGAAAAACTCGACAACCTTATTTTTGTAATTAACTGTAACTTGCAGCGCTTAGATGGACCAGTGCGCGGTAACGGAAAAATTATTCAAGAACTTGAAGGCGAGTTCCGTGGTGCCGGTTGGAATGTGATCAAGGTCGTGTGGGGCGGTCAGTGGGATGCATTATTTGCGCGCGACAAGAAGGGCATCTTGATGCAACGCCTTGGTGAGATCGTCGATGGTCAGTATCAGACTATGAAGTCTAAGAATGGCGCCTATGTTCGCGAGATCGTGTTTAACACCCCGGAGTTAAAAGCTTTAGTGAGCGACTGGAGTGATGATGAGATCTGGCAACTCAACCGTGGCGGACACGACCCTCATAAAGTCTTTGCAGCCTTCCACGCTGCTGTAAATACCAAAGATCAACCAACTGTCATTTTGGCCCACACCATTAAGGGTTACGGTATGGGTGGCTCTGGGGAGGCAATGAATATTGCTCACCAAGCGAAGAAGATGAATGACGACGACGTACGTCGCTTCCGTGATCGCTTCGAGATCCCGGTAAGGGATGAGCAATTAGACGAAATGCCTTTAGTGAAGTTTGCGGAAGGTAGTCCTGAGTTGGAATATATGAAGGCGCGTCGTCAAGAATTGGGTGGCTACTTGCCGCAACGTCGTACTAAGGCCGAGAGCTTGCCAGTACCGTCATTAGAGACCTTTGCGCCATTGCTTGAGGCCACTACAGAAGGCCGTGAGATCTCTACCACTATGGCATTTGTGCGCATGCTCAATACAGTAGTGCGCGATAAGGTCTTGGGTAAGCGCGTGGTGCCGATTGTTCCGGATGAGTCACGAACTTTTGGTATGGAAGGCATGTTCCGCCAATTGGGTATTTGGAATCAATTGGGTCAGCTTTACACCCCAGAAGATCATGATCAATTGATGTTCTATAAAGAGGATAAGACCGGTCAAATTCTGCAAGAGGGCATTAACGAAGCTGGCGGTATGTGTGATTGGATCGCAGCAGCAACTTCTTACTCTACGCATGGCGTACCGATGTTACCTTTCTATATCTTCTACTCCATGTTTGGTTTCCAGCGTATTGGTGACTTAGCTTGGGCGGCAGGCGATATGCGTAGCCGTGGTTTCTTGCTGGGTGGTACAGCAGGTAGGACTACGTTGAACGGCGAAGGCTTGCAACACGAAGATGGCCATAGTCACCTGTGGAGTGGTGCAGTTCCAAACTGTATCAGCTATGACCCAACCTTCTCATTTGAATTGGCGGTTGTGATTCAGGATGGTATGCGTCGTATGTTGGAAGTTCAGGAAGACGTTTACTACTACGTCACTTTGATGAATGAAAACTATTCACATCCAGCAATGCCTAAGGGTGCGGAGCAAGACATCATTAAGGGTATGTATAAGCTCAAGTCAGTTGGTGACGATAAATCAAAGTTGCGCGTACAGCTCTTGGGTTCAGGAACCATCTTCCGTGAAGTGATTGAGGCGGCAGAAATTCTTCATAAAGACTGGGGCATTGCTTCAGACTTGTGGGGTTGCCCAAGCTTTACAGAGCTTGGACGTGATTGGACTGCGGTACACCGTAGCAATCTCTTAAATCCAACTGCTGCACCCGCTTTATCTCATGTAGAGAAATGTCTTAAAGATACTACCGGCCCGGTGATTGCCGCAACTGACTATGTCCGCTTGTTTGCTGAGCAGATTCGTCCAGCCATTCAGCATATGGGTCGCCGTTATGAAGTCTTGGGTACGGATGGCTTTGGTCGTTCCGATACCCGCGAAAAACTCCGTGACTTCTTTGAGGTGGATCGTCGTTGGGTAGTTCTGACTGCCCTAAGGTCATTGGTTGATTCTGGCCAGCTTGATCGCTCTAAGTTGGCAGAGGCGATTAAGAAATATGACATCGATACTACTAAACCAAACCCAATGACGGTTTGATAAGAGATAAACACTATGAGTCAAATAATTGAAATCAAAGTCCCAGATATCGGTGACTATAAAGATGTGCCCGTCATTGAGGTCTTGGTAAAGGCTGGTGACAAAGTTGAGAAAGAGCAATCGATCGTTGTGCTTGAGTCTGACAAAGCCACAATGGATGTTCCATCATCACACTCTGGCATTGTGAAAGAAGTGAAAGTGAAAGTGGGTGACAGCCTTTCTGAGGGATCCCTAGTGATTACCTTGGAAGAGGATGCTGCAACTTCAGCTCCGGTACCAGTAGCGACACTAGCGGCTAGCGCGCCTGCGCAAGCTCCTGCAGCCGCTAGTAGCGCACCGATTGAAATCAAAGTCCCAGATATCGGTGACTATAAAGATGTACCAGTAATCGAAGTCTTGGTTAAAGCTGGTGACAAGGTTGAGAAAGAGCAATCTATTGTTGTGCTTGAGTCTGACAAAGCCACAATGGATGTTCCATCATCACACTCTGGCATTGTGAAAGAAGTGAAAGTGAAAGTGGGTGACAGCCTTTCTGAGGGATCAGTGGTTCTGATCTTGGAAGGTGGGGCATCTGGTGCTGTATCAGCTCCTGTACCTACTGCTGTAGCAGCACCAGCAGCTCCAGTGACCAAGGCAGTTGAACCTCCAATTGCACGTGCACCAGCACCACCGCCTATCAGCATTACACCTCCGTCAGCAGATGCTGCAGTCAGTCATGCCAGTCCATCCGTGCGTAAGTTTGCACGTGAGCTTGGTGTCACCATTACGCAGGTCAAAGGATCTGGCCCTAAGGGTCGTATTACTCAAGAAGATGTGCAGGCATTTGTGAAGGCCGCAATGAGTGGTGGCGCAGGTAGTCCTGCAGCTGCTTCTAGTGGCGGTAGTTTAGGTGGCTTAAATCTGATTCCTTGGCCGAAGGTAGATTTCACGAAGTTTGGTGAGATCGAGCGTCAGCCACTTAACCGAATTAAGAAACTCACTGCAGCCAATTTAGGTCGTAACTGGGTGATGATCCCAGCCGTGACTTATCACGAAGATGCTGACATCACTGATTTAGAAGCATTCCGCGTTCTCACTAACAAAGAGCATGAGAAGAAGGGTGTCAAGATCACGATGCTCGCTTTCTTAATGAAAGCCGCTGTAGCTGCATTGAAAAAATATCCAGAGTTCAATAGCTCTTTGGATGGCGATGATCTGATTCTGAAGAAATACTTCAATATTGGTTTTGCGGCAGATACTCCTACTGGATTAGTTGTGCCAGTGATTAAAGATGCGGATAAGAAAGGCATCTTTGAGTTAGCCAAAGAAACTTCAGACTTAGCTGCTCTTGCACGTGATGGCAAATTAAAGCCAGACCAAATGCAAGGTGCTAGCTTTACGATCTCATCTCTTGGCGGTATCGGTGGTACGTATTTCTCACCAATTGTGAATGCTCCAGAAGTAGCCATTATGGGTGTAAGCAAAGCAGCCATGAAACCGGTTTGGGATGGTAAGCAATTTGTGCCGCGTCTCATTTGCCCATTGTCTTTATCTGCAGACCATCGTGTGATTGATGGTGCCTTAGCTACGCGTTTTAACGTGTACGTAGCTCAGCTCTTGGCCGACTTCCGTCGTGCCAGTCTGTAAGGGGGATCTATGGCTAAGCAAATGATCCTTGTTCCAGATATTGGCGATTATTCAGATATACCAGTGATTGAAGTGCTGGTTAAAGTTGGCGATGTGATTGAAAAAGAGCAGCCACTGCTAGTTCTAGAATCTGATAAAGCAACTATGGAAGTGCCAGCAGATGCTGCCGGTACTATCACTAGCATTGCAGTCAAGCTAGGTGATAAGGTCAGTAAAGGTTCTGTGATTGCAGAGATTGAGGTCAGTAGCGCAGCGCATGCTGTTGCTCCTGCCCCAGCAGTATCTTCACCAGCTCCTGCTCCAGCTTCAGCCGCACTCACACCTGCCCCAGTGGCAGGGCAGTACAGCGGTAAAGTTGATCATGAGTGTGAAGTGTTGGTACTTGGTGCTGGCCCTGGTGGCTATAGCGCAGCTTTTCGTAGTGCTGACTTGGGCATGAATACGGTTTTAGTGGAGCGCTACCCAACTTTGGGCGGTGTTTGCTTAAACGTTGGCTGTATTCCATCAAAAGCTTTACTGCATACAACCTCGGTAATGGATGAAGTCAAAACGATGGCTAAGCATGGCATCACTTTTGGCGCACCAAAGATTGAGATTGATCAGTTGCGTGGTTATAAAGAATCCGTCATCGCTAAGTTAACTGGCGGACTTGCTGGTATGGCAAAAGCCCGTAAAGTAAAAGTGGTGCGTGGTCTAGGTAAATTCTTGGATGCAAACCATGTCGAAGTAGAGTTAACCGATGGCACTGGTCAGGATCTCACTGGCAAAAAAGAAGTAGTGCGTTTTCAGAAGGCCATCATTGCTGCTGGTAGTCAGCCTGTGAAATTACCTTTCTTGCCTGAAGATCCACGCATTGTAGATAGCACCGGCGCCTTATTACTCACGAGTATTCCTAAACGCATGTTAGTCATTGGTGGCGGCATTATTGGTTTAGAGATGGCCACTGTATACAGTACGCTAGGTTCACGCATTGATATTGCCGAAATGATGGATGGCTTAATGGCCGGCGCCGATCGTGATTTAGAGAAAGTCTGGGAGAAATTCAATGCCGGACGTTTTGAAAAAATCATGCTGAAGACCCGCGCAGCCAAGGCAGAAGTTAAACCTGACGGAATTCAAGTGAGTTTTGAGGGTGAAAACGCACCAGCAGAACCGCAAACCTATGACTTGGTATTGGTTGCTGTAGGGCGCACACCTAACGGCAAGAAGATTGATGCCGGTAAAGCGGGTGTTCAGGTTGATGAACGTGGGTTTATTCCTGTTGATAAACAAATGCGTACCAATGTGCCCAATATTTTTGCGATTGGTGACTTGGTTGGTCAACCAATGTTGGCACACAAGGCGGTGCATGAGGGTCACGTTGCTGCCGAAGCTGCCGCTGGTGAAAAGTCTTACTTTGATGCGAAGCAAATTCCATCAGTTGCCTACACTGATCCTGAGGTAGCTTGGGCTGGTTTGACGGAAGAGCAGTGCAAAGCTCAAGGCATTGCTTATGAGAAGGGTCTGTTCCCATGGGCTGCTAGTGGACGCGCGATTGCGAATGGACGGGATGAAGGTTTCACCAAGTTGATATTTGATGCTACGACTCATCGCATTATTGGTGGTGGCATTGTTGGCACACACGCAGGTGATTTAATTGGTGAAGTGTGTTTGGCAATCGAGATGGGTGCTGATGCAGTAGATATCGGTAAGACCATTCATCCGCACCCAACGCTGGGTGAGTCTGTGGGTCTCGCTGCTGAAGCAGCTCACGGCCATTGCACTGATTTGCCACCAGTAAAGAAGAAATAGAGTGCCGATAGCTTATGGCTAATGAAAGCCCTGAGAAATCAGGGCTTTTTTCTTTTGCAGCGCAATAAAAAAAATTGCCTATCACTAGTGCCGCTATATGAGATGATTTAACGCATGTCAAAAGTAATTCGACTTCTTCATGGCGATTTTGGTAGGGTGGCACTCCTAGAGATGGATGCCCCCCTAGTAACCCATGCTCACCATCACTGCCACATTTTATGTAAGGTAGCAGGCCCAGACATTGCTTTTCAGGTAAGGGGGCAGCTTTGCCCCTTAACAGATGACAATGCAGTTCTGATCAATGCTTGGGAGGAGCATTCTTACCTCCATTTACCAGTTAATGATCAAAACCCTATCTTGCTTGCGCTGTACCTTGAGCCAAAGTGGCTAGCATCGTTTAGTAAAAAATTCTTGGCTAGTAGCCATCCCCGGTTTTTTATCAACAACCTATCTGGTTTGGGTGCACATCAAAAGCAGGTATTGGAAAAGATTTCAATGGAGCTCTGGTGGGCCGATCAAATTACCCATGATTACCTTGAATCCATCTTGCTTGAGCTCGTATTGAGCTTCATGGATGATGCTGATCTTCTCACCCAAGGTGATTTGAGGAACTCCGGTAATTCATTAGCGTTTATGGATCCTAGGATACGGAAAGCTATCCATATAATGCGCACCTCGCCGCAAGGGTTTAGTGATATTTCCGCGGTTGCGCAAAGCGTAGATCTTTCTCGCTCCCATTTTTTTGAGCTTTTCAGACGCTGTACGGGGCTTTCACCGGTGATATTTGCTAATGTCCTCAGGATGGAGTTTGCATTCGATGCGCTCGCCGATAAAGGGGAAAGCCTGATACATATTGGTGATGAACTCGGCTTTTCTGCTCAAAGTCATTTCACTAGATTCTTTAAACAGCACCAAGGGGTTACTCCAAGTCTCTATCGTCAGCAAGTAGAGAAGGCTCCCAAGCTAGACTCCTAGGGTTTTCCTGATATACATAATCAGACTCTAAGGTAAGTCATCGGACTTTAGGGTAAGCATCGTTCCTATCTGATCATTAAGCTTCTTTCAGCATTAATTATTCTTAATTTAGCTGAAAAGATTGCATTGAAAACAAGTTCAAATTATTTAGGCAAGGCATGTGAGCGCATTGAAGATGCCGCTCTACTGATGGGTGGAGGTCGCTACTTGGACGATCTACCTCTGCCAGTTGGCACCCTATACGCGGCTGTTGTGCGCTCTCCGATTGCTCATGGAAAAATTATTTCTGTAGATATTGAGTCAGCACAACAGGTTAAAGGTGTCCGGGCAATTTTGACGATCGATGATGTACAGGCTTGGTCTAACCCATTAGTGGTTGCTGTTAAAACGCCAATGCGTCAGTGGGTCTTGGCTAGTGAGTATGTGCGCTATGTTGGAGAGCCCATAGCAGTAGTCATTGCCGAATCAAGAGCATTGGCAGAGGATGGTGCTGAAAGGGTGGCATTAGATATTCAGCCACTTCCCGCTGTGGTCGATGTAGATACTGCTCTAACAGACGCATCTATTGTTCTGCATAAAGATATTGGTAGCAATTGTGTTTTAGATCGCTCATATCGTTATGGCGACCCTGAGAGCGCATTTAAAAATGCCTCTAGCATTGTTGAGGTTGATATTCGTTATCCCCGTAACTCTTGCACACCATTGGAGACTGGTGGGGTAGTGGCCCAATGGCGAGGCGCAGACTCTTCGTACGAAGTAACATCAAATTTTATGGGGCCATTTTCATTGCATGTAGTAATGGCTGCTGCGTTAAAAGTCCCAGGAACCAAACTGCGTCATCATGTTGCCCCGGATTCTGGTGGCAGTTTTGGTGTCAAGCAAGCAGTATTGCCATATGTCATTATGAGTTGTCTAGCATCGCGTAAGGCAGGTGCCCCAGTGAAATTTATTGAGGATCGCCTAGAGCATCTTCAGGCGGCCACTTCTGCGACATCCCGTCACACGCATCTACGTGCCGCAGTCGATGTCGAAGGAAAAATTTTGGCCCTAGACTACGATCAAATTGAAGATTGTGGCGCATATTTAAGGGCGCCAGAGCCTGCAACACTTTATCGTATGCATGGCTGTGTAACTGGCCCTTACAAAATTCAGAATTTAAATATTCGCAATCGTGTTGTACTCATTAACAAAACTCCTACTGGGCTAGTAAGGGGGTTTGGTGGCCCTCAGGTTTACTATGCACTTGAGCGTTTGATTCAAAAAATTGCAAAAGTATTAGGTAAAACGCATCAAGAAATCGCTTCATTAAACTATGTTCAAAAAGAACAGTTCCCTTATCGAGCGGCTGCAGGGGCTTTGCTAGATTCAGGCGATTATCAACAGGCTTTAAAAACGCTGGAGAGTTCACCAGAATTTAAAAAAATACTAGATCGTAAAGAGCAGGCAAAAAAAGAAGGTCGCTACTACGGCATTGGTATTGCATCGATTGTTGAGCCTTCAGTCTCTAATATGGGCTATATCACTACTGTTCTTACAAAAGAGCAACGCGCAAAAGCGGGCCCTAAAAATGGCGCCATTACTTCAGCAACAGTTAGCGTAGATCCCTCGGGGAACATTGCCGCCAATATTGCTTCAGCTCCTGCTGGGCAGGGACATCAAACAGTGATTAGTCAATTGCTAGCAGATGTTTTCGGTGTTTTGCCATCTCAAATTCAGGTGAACGTTGATTTTGATACCGCAAAAGATGCATGGTCTATTGCCGCTGGGAATTACTCAAGTCGTTTTGCAGGTGCTGTCGCGGGAACGGTATTTCTGGCGGCAGAAAAATTAAAAGCTCGGATTGCGGATTATGCTGCTCATGTACTGAAGGCCAAGCCTGAACAGTTAATTTTTGCAAATGGCAATATATCTGTGATTGGGGCTGAAGACGGCGGCATTCCTTTCTCCAGAATTTGTGGAAACTTTCATTGGTCTCCTGGGTTGATTCGAGAGGCGCTTGGAAGTGAGGCCATTCTTGCGCTGCAGGAAACACAGTTTTGGAGTGCGGATGTTCTAGAGGCTCCTGATGAGGATGACCGAATTAATACTTCTGCAGCGTATGGTTTTGCACTGGATGCGTGTGGTATCGAAATAGATCCCGAGACCTGTTCGGCAAAAATTGATCAGTACATCACCGTGCATGATGCGGGAAAGATACTAAACCCTGCCTTAGCAGATGGTCAGATTTATGGCGCTTATGCACAGGCTGTGGGTGCGGCTCTTTTTGAAGAGTTCGTGTATAGCAGCGATGGAAATTTCCTCTCGGGAACTTTTGCGGACTACCGTTTACCTACACCAAGTGATATCGGTGTGCCAAAAATTTACCATCAAGAGTCTCCCAGCCCCTTTACGCCCCTAGGTGCAAAAGGTATTGGCGAAGGTAACAGCATGAGTACCCCTGTATGTATTGCAAATGCTATTTCGGATGCTTTAGATATTGAGGATATTGTGCTGCCCGCAACCCCCAGCCGAATTCATGCGCTCCTGGTAGAAAAGGGTTCACTAAGACTTGATAAATATTCTAGTCAAGTTTCATCGATTACTGCAAATGCTGACTATCCTTTGAAAGCGCAAGGTGAGGTGAGGTTAAATGTCCTGCCGGAGAATATCTTCGCCGTATTACTAGATCCAAATAGATTAAGAAATGTCATACCAGGCTGTGAGTCAATTAATAAAAAATCCATATCTAATGGCTTTCAGTATGACTGCATAGCGGTTGTACGGATTGGCATTGCAAAGGCTCGATTTGCGGCTAAGGTTGACTTAACGAATATTCAAAGTCCCGATAGCTTTATCTTGGGTGGAGAGGGTCGGGGGCCTTTAGGAATGGCACTTGGAATGGGTCAAGTCAGTCTTAAAAAAGATGGTAATACGACTGTTTTAAGCTACGACTACCAAGCTCAAGTATCAGGAAAGCTCGCAGCAATCGGCAGCAGATTATTAGAGGGTGCAATCCGTTTGGTATTGGATCAATTATTTAGAGCTCTCGCAAAAGAAGCTGGTGCAAAACAGGAGGGTCTATTTAAAGCCCTGATAGGGCGATTGATTGGATTATTGGGGATAGGCAAATGAAATCTGCGCCATTTGTGATGCACCAAGCCCGCTCCTCGTCTCATATTTTAGATTTACTGGATAGGTATGGCGAGGATGCCCGCGTTATAGCTGGCGGCCAAACTCTTGTCCCTGTATTGGCAATGAGAGTGGCTAGTCCGGATCATTTAATTGATATTAATAAGGTTGAAGAGCTGAAAAATTTTGGCGTATCTGGTGATGTACTTCAGGTTCGGGCTGGCGTTAGGCAGTCTGAATTAGAGCATTGGAGTGATCTTCGTAGGACTCAACCGCTTTTAAGCATGATGTTTCCGTGGATAGCCCACGCCCCGATTCGGAATCGTGGAACAGTATGTGGATCGATTGCGCATGCTGACCCAAGCGCTGAATTGGTTCTTGGTTTATCGGTATTAGAGGGTTCGGTAACTCTGACAAGCAAGAAAAAGAAGCGAGTGGTACAGGCAAAAGATTTTTTCTTGGGGGCTCTTCAAACCAGCCGTCAGTCAAATGAGTTCATCGAGGCTGTGGAGTTCCCAATTCGTAGACCTCATGCTGGGTTTGGATTTTCTGAATATGGTTATCGCCACGGTGATTTTGCAGTAGTAGCTGTCGCAGTCATTAAGGAAGGCGATCACTGGACTATAGGCTTTGGTGGCATCGATGATGTTGTGAAGGTATACAAATGTGCTGCCAGCTCCCTCGATGAGGCTAATCAATTTATCGATGATTTAGCTGCTGAGATTGAGGTAAGGGAAGATCCAACCGCAACATCGGGATTACGTAGACATTTAATGCGCACATTGGGGAAGCGTGCGTGCCAACAGGCCATAGATTTTAAAAGTGACGAAATACGATGAAGAGCCACCAGGTAAAACTAATATTAAACGGGGTTGAGCGTGAAGGGGCTTGTGAATCACGCACGACATTGCTAGATTATATTCGGCATGATTTAGGATCAACGGGCACCCATGCAGGTTGCGAGCATGGCGTATGCGGAGCATGCACAGTTGAGTTTGATGGACAAATCGTACGCTCTTGCCTCATGTTTGCATGCCAGGCCGATGGTGCCAAAGTAAATACAGTAGAAGGAATGGCAAAGTCAGGTGAAATGACTGACTTACAAAATGCTTTTAAAAAACATCATGCGCTGCAATGTGGATTTTGTACCTCAGGATTTTTACTGTCAGCAGAGGATTTGCTTAAAAAGAATCCTCTGCCAACTGAGTCGCAAGTGCGAGAGGGTTTATCGGGAAATTTATGTCGTTGCACTGGTTACGTTGGCATTGTCGAAGCGGTTTTAGAAGTTGCAGCAACTAGAGCGCGCCAAAATGGAGGAGAACATGCTTGATTTAGGTCGAACTTTTTTACAGGCTGTTGAGCGTGAGCCTGATAAGTTGGCGATTGTTGATGGAGGTAGACGTCACACCTACAGGGAGTGGGCACTTCATATAGGTGCTATTCAGCAATTTTTTAACGAACAGGGCTTAAAGCGTGGCGATCGGATTTTGACTGTTTTGCAAAATCGCTATGAGGCTGCAACAATTCATTGGGCATGCCAGATGGCGGGTGTAGCTATCGTCCCATTAAATTGGCGTTCCAAGCCAGATGAGATTGACTACTGTGCACAAAATGCGGATGTGAAATTAGCGTTTGTTGAGGAAATTTCACTTAATAACTATCTGGAGTCCAAAACAAGCCATTCAATCCCTGTAATCCTTTGCATGGAGAAAACATCTTTAGATGGGCATGTTTATTTTGATGAGCTTATTCAAAAAGAGAATTTTCCCGAAGCGCGCGGTCATGTGGAAGACATATCTGTCATGCTTTTTACTTCTGGTACCACAGGTAAGCCGAAGGGTGTCCCGAGAAAGCAGCGTGCAGAGCGAGCAGCGGGAATTGCACATGTTGCACAAAACCAATATGCAATGGGCGAGGTGACATTGGGTGTCATGCCGCTTTATCACACCATGGGTGTAAGAACGCTACTGTCTTTATGCATTGTCAATGGAACCTATGTCGCAGTCCCACGTTGGGATGTGAATAAGGCGATAGAGGCGATCGAAAGCGAGGCTGTAACTCATCTCTATTTAGTTCCAACGCTTTATCACGACATGATTGAGTCTAAGAGTTTCAATTCGAGTCGGGTCAAGACTGTTAAGAAGCTTGGATTTGCAGGGGCCCCTATGCATGACGCTTTATTGCTTAAATTAAGCGAGGCCTTTGCCCCTGAATTATTTGTGAACCATTATGGTTCAAGCGAGATTTATACATACACCATTAATCAGAATGCGGTGTTAAAGCCAGGTTGCGCTGGAAAAGCAGGTTTGAATGCACGCATTAGAGTGGTGAAGCTAGATCAAGTTTCTGTGCAAACACTGCCAAGTCAAATAGCGGGTTGCAATGAAGAGGGCCAGATCATTTGTGATCTCTCGGGGGATGAAGCATTTGAAGGTTACTGGAAACGCCCCGATGCTGATCAAAAGTCTATTCGTGATGGCTGGTATTTCACAGGTGATACGGGCTACTTTGATGCATCAGGTGACTTATTTGTTACGGGACGGGTTGATGACATGATTATTTCTGGTGGCGAAAACATTTCCCCTGTTGAAATTGAATCTATTTTGTCTTTGCATCCCTCAGTAAGTGAGGTGGCTGTTGCAGGATTGAAGGATGATCGCCTTGGACAAAAAGTGGTTGCCTTTATTAGGGCATCAGGAAATGTAGATTCAGACGCATTAGATGAATATTGCCGCGGCTCAGATTTGATTAACTTTAAACGCCCCCGTGAGTATGTATTTGTTAAAGAGATTCCCAAGTCGCCTGTAGGTAAGGTATTGCGGCGTATGTTAGTTGCTGGCGAATATGAAAGAGCTTAATTTTTTTACTAGAAAGACCTTATGACTACTATTTTGAAACATCCTTTTAGCAATATCCTCGATAACCTTGATGGTTTTTATGTGGAAATTGATGAATCTCATCAAAGAGCTGACATTGTATTAAAGAGGCCCCCATTTAATGTCATACAAATGCCGCAGCGGGATCAATTGCGGGCTGCGTTCGAGGCCTTGGATGCTGATGACCGTGTCCGCATCATTGTATTGAGAGCCGAAGGTGAGCATTTCTCAAGTGGCGGTGATATCAAAGGCTTTTTAGAGGCAACGCCAGAGCACGTATCAAAACTTGCTTGGAATATTGCGGCGCCCACGCGTTGTACTAAGCCTGTCATTGCTGCAAATCATGGCTATTGTTTTGGCGTGGGCTTCGAAATATCTCTAGCATGTGATTTTCGAATCGCAGCAGAATCAACCTTATACGCCTTACCAGAGCAAAAATTAGGGCAAATTCCCGGCTCAGGTGGATCTGCGCGTTTACAAAAAATGGTAGGGATCACCAGAACCAAGGATATCGTGATGCGTTCTAGGCGCATCAAGGGGCAGCAAGCATATGAATGGGGTGTTGCAACCGAATGTGTTCCCGATTCAGAACTCAGTAATGCTGTTTCTAAGTTAGTGGATGAGCTGCGAGCATTCTCACCAATGGCTCAGAGAACCGCCAAAAAGATGCTGAATGAAACAGAGGATTGTTTGTTAACTACAGCTATTGAAGTGGAAGGTCATTGCTATAGCCGTTTGCGCAATTCAGAAGATTTTAAAGAAGGGGTTGAAGCGTTTCATGGAAAGCGTCAACCAAATTTTGTTGGCCGTTAATTTTTTTAAAGGAGACGTACATAATGAAAAAGCAATTTCAAATTAAGAAAATCGCTCTAGTAGCTGCCTTAAGTCTTGGCGCTTCATTGGTTTTGGCGCAATCAGGTCCCATCAAAATCGGCGTAGTGACGCCTTTATCTGGAACTTACACACCAATTGGTGAGCAAGTAAAAATGGGTTTAGATCTGGCGGCAAAAGAAATCAATGCGGCTGGTGGTATCAATGGTCGAAAAATTGATTTAATTTATGAGGATGAAGAAGCAAATCCAGCCGTTGCAACTCAGAAAGCCGAAAAATTATTCCAAGTAGAAAAGGTAGAATTTTTAACTGGAACGGTTAATTCAGGCTCAACTCTGGCCGTAGGACAACTTGCTGAGCGAAACAATAAGCTGATAGCAACAACGGTTTCATTCGCCGATTCAATTACTGCAGATAAATGCTCGCCAAACGTATTCCGTGTAAATGCTCGCGCTGGTATGCAGTCTGCTGCATTGGCAGCATGGGTGGATAAAGAGATTCCTAAGGCCAATATTTTCTTTATTGGACCTGATTATGAGATGGGGCGTAGTACGGTCTCGGCATTTAAAAAAGCATCTACTGAAAAAGGCGCTAAGGATGTTGGCGAGGTTTTTGCACCACTCGACAACAAAGACTACTCACCATACTTTGGTCAAGTAAGGGCTGCTAAGCCTAATGTTATTTATACCTCTGTGGCGGGTAACGATACCGTCCGCTTATTTACTCAAATGGATGAGTATGGCGTAAATAAAGGGGTAACAATTGTTGGCGCTTCTGGGACGGTCACTTCGCAAAATATGGGTGCGATTGGCAAGTCGGCGAATGGATTTGTTACCGGCGTTGGCTACTCGCCTAAGCTGGATAATCCAGCTAATAAAAAGTTTGTAGCTGATTTCCAAAAGGCATATAACAAGCTCCCTGATCTTTATGGCGCTGACTCCTATGGCCTTTTGTATTTTTATAAGGCTGCAGTTGAAAAGGCGAAGTCTACAGAAACCGATAAAGTTCGGACCGCTATGAATGATTTAAGCTGGCAAACCCCGCAAGGTACCAAGAAGATGCGTGCTGGTGATCATCAGGCAATGCAAGATATGTTTGCTGTTCGTGTAGAGAATGGCGAGTTCAACATTGTTGGAAGAGTGTCTGCTGATCAGGCAATAGGCCCTGATACATGTACTCGTTTTTAATAAATTAGTAAATTACTCCACATCCATCCTACGCGGATGTGGAGTGTTGTTTCTGAATTTCACTAAGGGATTGGGTTTTCAATGCTAGAGAGCTTGCAATATATTTATGCACCACAGATAGTCAATGGACTATCAATTGGTGTTGCAGTGGTCCTCATGGCTTTGGGGTTAACTATTATTTTTGGCTTACTAGACGTAATCAATATGTCTCATGGTGAATTCTATGCAGCCGGTGCTTTCATCAGTGTGAGTCTTATGGCCTTAGGCGTTTCATTCTGGCTCTGTCTAATATTAGTTCCATTGTTATTAGTTCCAATTGGCTTTGCAATGGAAAGACTTTTGATTCAAAAAGTATTTCACTATAAAGACCGACATATTCTGACTTTGCTGCTTACATTTGGCGTTGCCATGGTTTTGGAAGATGGCTATAAGATTATTTGGGGTGCAAACCCAATTAAGCCTAGCGCTCCTATTTCAGGCGCCAGCGAGTTGTTGGGAGTGATGTTCCCAAATTACAGGCTATTTCTGATGGGGTTTGGCGCTTTAATTATTTTCACTGTGTGGGCGTTGATTTATAAAACCCAGTTGGGGGCCATTGTGAGAGCTTCAGCATATGACAAGGATATGAGCTCTTCCCTAGGAATACCGGTTATGCGAGTTTATGCACTGACTTTTGCCTTTGGTGTTGCCTTAGCCGGTCTTGCCGGAGTGTTGCTGGCTCCAATCTATTCAGTTTTCCCAACCATGGGGAGAGATTTTATTTTGATGGCCTTTAGCGTCGTCATTGTAGGAGGCCTTGGAAGTATTAAAGGTGCTGTAATTGCAGGAATTTTGTTAACGCAATTGCAATCAATATCTTCTTTATTCATTTCTCCGGTATGGTCAGATCCCCTAGTATTTACGGTAATGGTTTTGGTGCTGATGTTTAAGCCAACTGGTTTGTATGGGGGCATGAAAAATGCATAATCCACAGGTCAAGGCTATTCGGCTGATTGAGATATTTTTATTAGTTTCTGCTGGAGCTTTGTTTGTCATTGGTGGTATTTTGGGCGACACCTTCTTTCTGAGGTTAGCCACGGAGTCATTAATCTTTGGTGGGTTGGCGATGTCCGTTGATCTATTGCTTGGAATTGTCGGACTGCTGTCTCTTGGTCAGGCGCTATATTTTGGTTTTGGCGCCTACTTATCTGCTTTAGTTTTAAAAGAAGTTTCCCCATCATTCTTCTTAGCAATAGGAGTTGTAACCCTAACCTCGATCGCGCTAGGGTGGGTGGCAAGCTTTATAGCGCTAAGATCAAAGGGAGTCTACTTTGCATTAATTACCTTTGGACTAGCGCAGGTAGCGGCTAAGGTTGTCTACAACACGCGAAGTCTTGGGGCATCTGACGGCATGATGGGGGTGCCTATTTTGCAAATCTGGACTCCATTCGGGATTATTGATGCTGGTCAACCCGGCGCATTTTTTGTCATTACATTGCTCACGATTGGTGCGCTATACGCAGTTCTAAAATATTTTTTGACTACCCCTATGGGTTCGATTTGGCATGCAATTCGATCCAATGAGGATCGTTTGGCTTACGTTGGGTATAAGTCTAAAGGGCCAAAACAAGTGGCCTTTATTTTGGCAGCAGTGGTTGCGGCTGTTTCTGGTGCCCTCTATCCGATGTTAAGAGGTTTTGTTTCTCCTGAGCTAATGTTCTTTAGCGTTTCTGGGAATGCCGTTGTAACAGTTGTCTTGGGTGGAGTAGGAACTTTAGTCGGACCCATTTTGGGTAGCGTTCTTTTAACCTCATTCAAATCCATCATTGGCACCTGGACAGTACATCATCATATTGTTATTGGACTTATCTTTGTGGTGGTAGTTGTTTCAGCCCCTAAGGGCATAGCTGGCCTACTGACTAAATATTTCGGGAAAAATCATTCTCATAAAGGGGGAGAGTGATGAAGAATACGGAAATCATTCTTAAAGCAATGGGTCTTAGTAAGCGTTTCGGTGGCCTTGCTGCCGTCGATGATGTTAGCTTTGATGTAACGCGCTTGGGTGTTACTTCTATTATCGGGCCGAATGGTGCCGGTAAGAGCACTCTCTTTAATTTGCTTAGTGGTACTTTTATGGCTGATTTAGGATTAGTAGAGCTTGATGGTCAAAATCTTACTCGCATGAGTCCTGAGGGGCGATTGTCATGTGGAATGGCTCGATCATTTCAGATTACCAATCTCTTTTTTGATCTCTCTGTAATTGATAACTTAAGAATTGCGAGTCAAGCATTAGAGCCGAGCTCCCATTTGTTTTTGCCTTTGAGCAAAAGCACTATTGCAATGGATAGGGCTAATGAATTATTAGAAGAATTTGGATTGCTTGAATGCTGTGAGCAGCTTGCGGGAGCTTTATCCCATGGTCAGCAAAGACGCTTAGAGATTGCGGTAACGTTAGCTACTCGGCCAAAACTTCTGCTATTGGATGAGCCAACTCAAGGGATGTCGCAGGGTGACACCCAGGATACCGCTGAGCTTATTAAGCATCTGGGGTCAAAAATTACTGTTCTATTGATTGAGCATGATGTAGATCTGGTAATGGATTTATCCAAAACAGTGATTGTCATGGCGCAGGGCAAGAAATTGGCCGAAGGAATTCCTAGTGAGGTTCGGGCTAATCCACTTGTTCAAACAGCATACTTTGGTGAGGAGTTGGCATGATTTTGGAGATGCATGATGTACATGTCAATCTTGGTTTGTCCCATGTTTTGCAGGGTGTTAATTTCTCCATCAAGCCTGGTGAGACTGTAGGTTTGTTTGGAAGGAACGGGGTTGGGAAGACTACCATTGTCAAAACTATTGCCGGTTGGCATAGGCCTTCTCAGGGAAAAATACTATTTCACGGCCAAGCCATTGGAGCCTTAGCCCCAAATGAAATTACCCGACTGGGCATGGGCTTGGTTCCCGAAGATCGCAGAATATTCCCGGGCTTAAGTGTCGAGGGGAATCTTAAGCTTGGATTGATGCAAGTTCAAGCAAGCGAGCGTAAGGCTGCTGAGCAACGCATTCAAATGGTTTTTGAAAGATTTCCACGTCTACAGGAGAGACGAAATCAATCTGGCACTACTTTGTCTGGTGGCGAGCAGCAAATGCTGGCAATGGCTCGTGTATTGGTGGGTAATCCAAAATTACTCTTAATTGATGAGCCTACTGAGGGCCTTGCCCCAATGGTTGTTGCTGACATTTTCCGCTTGATGGAGGAGCTTAAGTCCCAAGGAATATCAATTCTATTAATTGAGCAAAATATTCATAAAGCCATCCATTTATGCGATAGACATTATGTGGTCGAGCGAGGAAGGGTTGTGCTTGAAGGAAACTCTCAAGACCTAGAAGAACGTAAAGAGTTAATTAGGCGTGTTAGCGTTTAAATCAACATCATCGTTCCTTATCCGCCTAGTGGATTTAGTAAATCAGGGCGAGCTGCGCATTGTGCTCTAAAAATAAAAAGCCCCGAGCAATCGGGGCTTTTGCATTCAAGGGGGTCCCCTGAGAAAAATCTATTAAGTTACTTCTTCTTAGCGGATTTGGTTGCTGTATCGGCAGCCTTCATGACTGTTTCAGTTGCGCTGTTTAGGTTTGTTTGTGCAACCTCTACTGCATGCTTTACTGCCTTTTGGCTAGTCTCAAATACATTGTTCGCTGAAGCAATGGCTTGTTTCATAGCTTGTACTGCAGCGTCAGATCCAGCTGGTGCATTTTTCGTCCATTCTTCTACTAAAGAGTTAATTTTCTTTTGACCTGCTTGAAATTCTTTTTCTGCAGACTCTGTGAAACTGTTTTGTGTCTCATGCGCTAATTCATACAAATGACGGCTGTAAGCCATAATTTTTTCAGCCATTGGTTGAACTGCTTCTGCTTGGTGGGCGAGCAATTGTTGAATGTCTTTAACTTCAAGGGCTTTCTTGGCGCTATTCATACTATCGCCTAAGCTTTGCTTAGCGATGTGCATATTGAGTTCAACTAATTTTTCAATGCTTTGCAATGCTTGATTAGTTAATCCACTCAAGGTCTCTAAGTTTGCTTTTTGTGCTGCTGCAATTTGTTCTGGAGTTAAGTTCATCTTTATCGTTTTCCGTTTGACTAATTTTTTATTCTGACTTTAGGCTTTTGCTTAATGTACTCTCTTTACATCATTGTATTGCATATATGTTGCGTTGCAGCATTAATTCCGTGGACTAGACCCGCAAAGTGCATTCTTAAAAAGAGCCTAAAATTAGGGCCTAAGTAAAAAATCCCAATATTTTCAGTAAGTTACCTATGAAGCTTTCGCTAGACAATGCTATAGCCCCGATTTTTGTTCTCATTTGGAGTACTGGTTTTGTCATCGCTCGTCTGGCAATGCCTTATGTAGAGCCAGCCACATTCTTGTTTTGGCGCTTTGCTGGGGTTCTAGCAGCCATGGCAGCCCTTAGCCTAGTGTGGAGAATCACATGGCCTAGCTGGTCTCAAATCAAGCACATTGCGGTTGCAGGCATCTTGATGCAGTTTGGTTATTTGCTGGGAGTTTGGTTTGCTGTCAGATTAGGAATGACAGCAGGACTGGTTGCGATCATTGTTGGTTTGCAGCCAATTGTGACTGCATGGTTTGCGGCTTGGATTTCAGAGAAAGTGTCGCCACGTCAATGGATAGGTTTGGGGTTCGGGTTTGCAGGTGTTGCCTTGGTAGTTGCGGAAAAGATTGGTTTTGCACACATCCCTTTGCTTAGTTACATATTGGCATTTATTGCGCTTTTCTCAATTACATTTGGCACGCTGTATCAAAAGAAGTTCTGCCCAGTATTTGATCTGCGCGCTGGATCATCCATTCAGTTTGGTGTTTCAGCTGTGCTGTGTTTCATCTGCATGTATTTTTTTGAGTCAGGGGAGATGGTTTGGAACCTCCCTGTCACCGGCGCCTTGTTATGGTCCATCCTCCCCATTTCGATTGGATCCATCAGCTTACTCTTCATGATGATTCGTAAGGGGGCCGCTACCAAGGTCACTAGCTTTCTCTATTTAGTACCACCGACAACCGCTGCAATGGCTTGGCTGTTATTTGATGAGCCATTCACATTACTCATGGCAGTGGGCTTGTGTTTGACGATGACTGGTGTAGTGTTGGTAAATGCCCGTCAGACGAATACTGTAGCGACAATTGCCGAGTAGGGCATTTGTTTAGTGGGATGAATTATCTAAATTGGGGCGAATAAAACTGCCTTAGCTTGGGAAATTAATTATCATTCCGTATGTTGAAAGTTTTGGAAGGTATTTTCGGATGCATTTGAATCGATTTTGGGCCGTTGTCTTGGGGACCCTTTTTGCTGTTGGCACCTTAGTAAACGTACCAGCTACTGCTGCCAATACAGACAAGCAGGCCGCCAAAACTACGAATAAAGTTGTTGTAAAGACAAGCACTAAGACAGCAAAGAAACCCAAAACAGTTCGCATAACAGTAACGCGTTCCGCTGAGCCTCCTATTCCTGCAAGACCATCCCTTGCTACGGCCTTGGGTTTGCGAGGTCAACATGACGAACTGAGTTTGAAATCTAGTGTAGCCATGGTGGTAAACCAAGATACCAAAGAAGTGTATTTTGAAAAGAACCCTTCAGTCAGTTTGCCAATCGCTTCCATTACAAAGTTAATGACAGCGATGGTAGTCTTAGATTCCAAGTTACCACTGGATGAAACATTAGTCATTAATGCAGATGATGTGCATATCTATCGCACTTCACGTTTAGCAGGCGGTACGGTTTTAACGCGTGAAGAAGCTTTGCTATTAGCTTTGATGTCCTCTGAGAACCGCGCTGCATATACCTTAGGAAGAAATTATCCAGGCGGCGTCCCATCATTTGTAGATGCTATGAACCGGAAAGCAAAAGATTTGGGCATGGATCACTCTCATTTTGCAGATCCAACCGGACTCTTAAGTGAGAACGTTGCCACGGCGGAAGATCTCACCCGGATGCTGAATGCTGCGTATCAATACAAAATGATTCGTGAGTTTTCTACTTGGCCAGATTTGACGATGGTGATTGCAAAGCGTCCTCAGAAATTCTTGAACACTAATCGTTTGGTCCGCTCTGGAGATATGAATATTGGCCTGCAGAAAACGGGTTTTATTAATGCGGCTGGTAAATGTTTAGTAATGCAAGCGAGGGTGAATAACACGCCTTTGCTATTGGTTTTCTTGGATTCTGTTGGGACGCAATCGCGTTTTGCGGATGCTGTTCGTGTCCGCGATTGGTATGAGCGTATGCCTTCTGGTGCACAGCCGATACGTCGCTTGATGTAACGAAGTTAGCTTACTGAACCTGGCTCTGCAGACTTAGGCTTAAAGCCCATTCCCTTGGATATCTGCAGGGCGGTTTCTTGTAGCGAGCGTAGCCAATCCGCCTGAATACGATCAGTTGGTGCGCTCAGAGACAGACCGGCAACCAACTTTCCAGTGTCATCCAAAATGGCGGCAGCCAAACAACTCACACCCAACTCTAATTCTTCATCATCACGAGCGTTACCTACTTTGCGCACATGATTAAGCTCAGTTTCGAGTTTGCTAAGGTCTGTAATACTATTGCGAGTGTGGCCCGATAGACCAGTGCGAGTGACATAAGCACGAACTTGTCCTGGATCATCGCTAGCTAAAAAGAGTTTTCCAACAGAGGTGAGGTGGAGTGGGGCGCGACCACCAATGGCACGGACAACCTGCATGCCTGAGCGCTCGCTATATGCACGATCAATGTAGACAATTTCATCGCCTTGACGAACAGACAAATTGACGGTTTCGCCTGTGAGTTTATGGAGGGTGCGCATCGGAAGTTGAGCAGCTTCACGCACAGATAAGCGTGCTTTAACTAAGTTACCCAACTCTAAAAGCTTGAGGCCAAGCCGATAGGTTCCACCATCACCACGCTCAACCAAGCGGCAGGCAACCATGTCATTCAGAATTCTGTGAGCTGTGGAGGGGTGAAGGCCAGTGATTTCTGCTAGATTTTTCAGGCTACTTGACTCTTCTTGTTCGGCAAGTGCATCAAGCAAATTCATCATGCGCTCCACCACCTGGATGGCAGTCTTACCAACTTCCCCAGTAGATTTGCGAGTTTTCACAGTTTTGCTGATGTTCATGGATCTCATTGTAGCGATTTCAGATGAAATTGCATATTATGAAATCCTATTTTATAAAGCTAATGTTGCGTCCTTCCCCTTTTCATTGAGAAAATTAGGACATCGGGCTAGCCTTAAGGCTGATTAGGGTTGTCTTAGGGCGGTAGCACACTCATTTACGAGGTCTGGTCCGCGATAGATCAATCCGCTATAGAGCTGAACTAGGCTGGCACCAGCCATGATCTTTTCTCGGGCATCTGCACCCGATAGGATGCCACCAACACCAATGATTGGAATCTGATTCCCTAGTCTGGCTTTTAAAGCTTTGATCACAATATTCGAAGCATTGCGTACCGGAGCACCAGAAAGACCGCCGGCCTCTGCGGAGTGCTCCATTCCTTGTACTGCTTCTCGAGAGATCGTTGTATTGGTTGCAATGACTGCATCAATACCAAACTCTAGGAGAAGGTCAGCAATCAGGTGGATATCGCCATGATCTAAGTCGGGCGCAATCTTTAAAAAGAGTGGTTTGCGAATACCATGGCGATCGCTTAAACGCTTTCTGGCTTCATCGAGGCTTCCCAATAATTCACGGAGCATTTCTTCGCCATGTAGGTCACGCAGATTTTGCGTATTTGGAGAAGAGATATTGACTGTAATGTAAGTAGCAATTTCATAGACTGCTTCCATCGCTAGAACATAGTCGCGTGAGGCTTCTTCAATTGGCGTGCTGGCATTTTTTCCAATATTCATACCCAGTACACCACCCCTTTGCCAGAATTTCGAGCGACGAACTCTGGCAACACAGGCTTCAACACCATCATTATTAAAACCCATACGATTGATGATGGCCTGAGCTTCCGGTAAGCGAAACATTCGGGGCTTAGGGTTTCCTGGTTGTGGCCGGGGAGTCACTGTGCCAATTTCCAAAAATCCAAATCCCAATGCAGCTAGGGCATCGATATGTTTCCCGTCTTTATCCAATCCTGCAGCCAATCCAACTGGGTTTGGAAACTCAATACCGCAGAGTATTTGTGGATCGTTAATCGGTTTAATAACAAGATGCTCCAACAATCCCCAGCGCTCCGCGCGATCCAAATTACTAAGGGTGAGGTTATGTGCTTTTTCTGGGTCTATGCAAAAAAGCCAAGGGCGTAGAAGTGAGTAGCGATCAATCATGGGTAGATATTATGACTCAGACAGCGTTTGCCAATGGTCATCGATCAAACCTTCCATCGGTTGAAATTTCACCTTGTATGACATCTTGTCGCTTTCTTTAATGTAGTAACCAAGATAAAGATAAGGCAAGCCTAATACGCGAGCTTGCTCAAGCTGCCACAGAATGCTAAAGCTGCCATAGCTCGCAGATGGGCTGGAGGTGTCATAAAAGGTATAAACCGAGGAGATCCCTTGTTCCAAAATATCGATCATGCTCACCATGCGTAATCGACCGGGATGCGAATCGTGCGGGCCATCACGAAACTCGACAATGCGTGAGTTCACCCGACTTTGTAATAAAAACTGCATGTACTGATCTTGATCATCGCTATCCATATCGCCACCTGCATGACGCTCAGTTTGATAGCATTGATACAGTTGGTAATGCTCTTCTTGATAGCCAAGATTGAGAACAGAAGCCTCTAGGCCAGCATGTTTTTTATGGGCGCGGCGTTGACTGCGAGAAGGCTCAAACTGATTCACTAAGATGCGTGTAGCAACACAGGCTTTGCATTCATCACAGTAAGGTCTATAGGTATACAAACCACTACGTCGAAATCCGGCATTCAGTAAGTCGTTATATACATCTGCATGAATGAGGTGAGAGGGTGTGGCTACTTGTGACCGAGCCGTCCTATTGGGTAAGTAGCTACAAGCGTATGGAGCAGTTGCATAGAACTGCAGCGTGGTCAGGGGAAGTTCTTTAAGCTGAGTCATAGCCAGTGATGCAAGATTGCTTTGTCAAAAGTCCAAGATTGCTCAATCTTAGTTTGATTTACGGAAGTTTGCAGTTGCTCTAAAAAAAGTTGTCGAGGCATGGGCGCTGCGCCTAGGGAGAGAAGGTGTGCTGTCTCTTGTTGGCAGTCGATCATGTGGATATTGTTTCTTAGGCACCATGCGCTGAGGGCGGCCAAAGCAATTTTGGAGGCATTGGTCTTGCGACTAAACATGGATTCTCCAAACACCATTCCCCCAAAGGATACGCAATAAAGGCCGCCAGTGAGTTGACCATCTTCTATTACAGCAATGCTATGGGCATTTCCCTGTTCATGCAGGGCGGTATAGGCATCAATAATTTCGTGGGTAATCCAAGTGCCGTCTTGATCTTTGCGAGTGCTGGTGGCACACGAGCGTATGACTGCGCCAAAATCCTCATCCACCACTACCTGCGATTGGATGTTTTGACAAAAGGAGCGAATGATTTTTCGTAAAGAGTCGCTGCATTTGAAATCGCTAGGCTTTAATACCATCCTGGGGTCAGGAGACCACCAGAGGATAGGTTGATTATCTGAGTACCAAGGAAAGATACCTTGTTGATAGGCACGAGCCAGTTGCCCTGGATAGATGTGTTCACTGACTGCGATGAGTCCCGGTACGCTGGGGTCGGGATCTGCCTCTATGAGGGGATTGGGAAAAGGATCTTGAGGTCCTAACCAAGCAATCTGACTCATAACGACTCTTTATATCCTCTCGGACGGCAAGACATCTCGACTACGGACATAAAACTCTTTTCCCGAATCTAACAGGCCGGCAGCGCGATCCGCAAAAAACCATTCGAGAGTTTGCTTGACGGTGGGGAAGGCCAAATCATCCCAAGGAATTTCATGTTCATGAAATAAGGCGACTTCTAAGCTCTCTTCGCCAGCGTAAAAATCGGGCGTTGTCATTTTGGCTAAATAAAACAAATGAACCTGTTCGGCATGCAGTACGTTGAGCAATGAATAGAGCGGGCCAATCTCCACAACTGCACCCGCTTCCTCAAGTGTCTCGCGGGCAGCACCATGACTGGTGCTTTCGCCCAACTCCATAAAGCCAGCAGGTAAAGTCCAAAAGCCATGGCGAGGTTCAATCGCTCTGCGACATAAAAGAATCTGCTCACCATGTACCGGAATACTACCCACCACATTACGAGGATTTTGATAATGAATGCTGCCACAGGCTTCGCATACATGACGTTCGCGAGAATCATCCGCGGGAATTTTGATTGTTAATGCAGAGGCGCAGTTAGGGCAATACTTCATACTGACTTTCTAAAAGTGGGCTTTGATGGCGCCACGCAGGGCATTACTAAGAATAATCTCATCTGCCATTGAAACATCTTTAATACTCAGGTTAGCTTCACGGGCATTCATGGAGGGTTCAGCAAGAAGGGCTGCACGCATTACCCCAGGTAGAAGGCCTGCTGAAACCGGGGGTGTAAGCCATTCAGAAGCACCTTGAGGTTTGATAAAAATGTTAGTCCTACCACCCTCAGTAACAAAGCCTTGTTCATTCACAAATAGGGCGTCAAATCCACCTAGCTTTACAGCCTCTTGCCAAGCTTGATCGTAGAGAGTGCGATTGCTAATTTTGTGACCTAATAACGCATCCCCAGAAAACATCGTGACATCCATAGGCAGAATATCTTTAGCCCAGAAAATTTTCACGGGATCGTTTGAATGGTGAATAACCACAGTTTCAACAGAAAGCTTCCCATGGGGTGCTAAATCAAGTCTTAATCGATAGGACAGGTTTTTATCCAGCGCTGCACAGGCGCTTGTAACCAAATTCTTGGCGGCCTCTAGATTGAATGCAATTCTGAGGGAGAGGGCGGAGTTTTGCATCCGATCCAAGTGCTCCTGTAATCGCAACGCCTCACCCTTGGAGATCGCAATAGTTTCGAACAAGCCTGTAGCACTCGGTAGATCCATGAGAAAAGCTGCTTTAATGCGGCACTCTTGCCACTCTTGGCTGGCGTTGGAATCATTGGTAATACCAGCACCAATTCCGAGGGTGAAATGAGAGGCGTGAGATTGAAGATCTTGGTGTATTTCAACAGTTCGAATGGGAACGCTAAAAGCAAAATTACCATTGGGGTCAAGCCAGCCTAGGGCGCCACAGTAGTAGGCGCGATCTTCAGGCTCCAGTTCTTGAATAATTTCCATACTGCGTTTTTTAGGTGCGCCTGTAACAGAGCCGCATGGAAAAACCGCTTTGACAATATCAAGCAAAGCAGTTTTAGGTTTGATCTGCCCCTGCACAGTGGAAGTCATTTGCAAAACATCACCATGTCTTGCCACTTCAAATAAATTGGGAACGGTTACAGTGCCTGGTAAGCAAATACGACTGAAATCATTACGCAATAGATCAACAATCATGACATTCTCAGATTGATTTTTTGGATCATCGGATAAGGCGCTTGCAACTGCTGATAAGGCGCTTGCAGTACCTTTCATTGGCATGGCTTTTAAAGTATCGCCATCGCGTGCAATAAACAGCTCCGGTGATTGCGATAGCAAAAAGTTGCCTTCATGCTCTATATAAGCGCCAAATCGTCCAGGCTGGCGATCTCTTAAGCGACTATATAGGGCGAGTGGGGCGCCATAAGTCTTCCCTTTGATGCGATAGGTGTGATTGATCTGGTAGCTATCACCACTGCGAATGTATTCCTGAATTGCTCTGATATCGGCAGAAAACTGCTCCTCATTCAAGGATTCCTGAACGTCCATGACGCCAGCATTTGCTTGGATAAGAGCCAATGGAGCTAATTTTTGGTTAATGCAGTAATCAACATCGTGTTTCGAGAGCTTTTTGAAGTCCAAAAAAGACCATGCCTCGATGAGTGGGTGGGAGTTATCTCGGTGATTGATGCGTTGAGGTAGTTGATGAATCTGTCTGCCCAATTCATAAGCGAAAGCAGAAACGACAAAATGACCACTGCCTAGAGCAGAAGATATTTCCTCTAGGCAGGTTTGCGTAGCCAATAAATCTTGTGTGCCGTCACCACTTGGTAAAACACGCCAATAATGGAGTACGTTTTCGTAGAGGCGACTAGTAGGCGAGGCCGCGGAACTTTGCGCATCGTCGAGCAAAATCATTGCAGCTTGCCTGGTTGGTCCTATTTACTTCAGAATCGCGGCTGATTCTATGGTGACGTTCTTTGTAGGAACGTCGGCCATTCTGCCCATGCGGGGAGAAGGTGCAACCATTGTTGGTACTTTGCGGATGGCATCGATGGTCTGCGTTCCAGAGATCACTCTACCAAACACGGTATATCCATTACCCATGGAATTGGGATAGTCCAAGGCCACATTATCTTTAACGTTGATAAAGAACTGTGAAGTTGCAGAATCTGGATCGGATGTACGAGCCATCGCAATCGTATACACATTATTTTTAAGACCATTCTGCGCTTCAGAAACGACAGGTGCTTCCGTTGGTTTCTGATTTAAGTCCGCCGTAAAGCCGCCACCCTGAATCATGAAGCCATCAATGACGCGATGAAAGATAGTGCCGTTATAAAAACCACTCTTCACATAATTCAAAAAGTTGGCGGTTGTCTTAGGCGCTTTTACATCATCAAGCTCCACCACGAAATTACCCATCGTAGTTTTGAATTCCACCTTCGGTCCAGCAATTGCGGCTTGGCTTGCAAAGCAGCTGGCAACGAGAACGAGGCTGGCAAATAGTTTGCGCATAAAGATTCCTTGAATTAAATAGTATGAATGGTATTCATTGTATTGCTCAATGCTAGAAGGGAAAGCTCAGTCTTATTTAAAGAGGAACTATCCTCAATAATCCGAGTTAGCCTGCTAAAGAATGCAACTGCAGTAAAAATTTTGCCTGCAGTTGCATTCTAAAAAGACTTATTTGGCTGGAGCTGCCGTGACTTCGATTGCTATTGCCTCGGTAAAGGTAGCGTCGACTTGATCGCCCACTTTAATCTTTTGCAGTACTGCAGGATCTTTTGCTTTTAACTCCACCGTACGATTTGGCCCTTTTAAGGTAACCATTTGACTTTTCTGGTCTACCTTCATGACGTTTGCTGTGAGGCTTACTGTTCTTTCAACTGCACCAGCAGGCTTGCTACCAGGCGCTGCACGTACAGATTCTTCGGAGACAATAGGTTGGCCTAATTTACCGCCATTAACTGACTTATGCAGATCTAAAGCTAATGCTTGTACATAGGTGAGCGTTACTAAATCACCCACTTTAATTTGATCAAAATTACGAGCCTGTGGACCTAGAGCTAATGCAACTTCTTTGCCTTGTGGTCCAACAACTACAACACTACGATTTTGCTTGTCAATTGATTTCACTTTGCCCTGAATTTGAATGGCATCAGCGGCGGCAACTTCACCTGGCCCTTTGGCAACCATCATTGCGCCTTGCGGAGCATTTTGAGCTGCAGCCAGATAGGGCATTACAAGAACAGCGGCGGCGATAGGAAGAATAATTTTTTTCATGATGCTCCTTAGAGTCTGTGTAGATGGAAACAAGTAAGACTAAGTCACTATAAAGTGATGTTTCTTATGATAACTACCTCTTGCTGCAATTGGATTAATTTAGAATAAAAAGCTTCCAGCCTCATTATTAGGCCTAGTTGAGACCATTAGGAACATTTCCAGCGTAGGCATATGAGGCCCCTTCAAACATGCCAGGTCTGCTTAGGTAATCCAGGACCCAGTCAATAGTATCGACCCCCCAAAAGCAGTGCTGGTTGACTATCAGGGCAGGTACGCCAAAAGCACCGTCAGTTTTAGCTTGCTTGGTATTGGCAATCAGCTTGGCTTTAACTTCTGGACTTTCCGGTTTAGGCGTATCTGCTGGCAGCCCTAGGTAAACACAAAATTCTGGCCAAGATAAATTGGGATCCTTACCTTCCACCCAAACATAATCAAAGGCACGTTCAACCATAGCCCAATCTGCATTTTGCTCAACTAGCAAACGTTGTGCAGCGACTGTCATAAAAGGATGGTGCTCAGGAAAGCGAAAGGGGATGCCGAGTTTCTCGGCTTGCCAGACACAGAACTGATATGTATGGGGGCGTTTAGCAGCTACCTCTCCAGGGCCTATGTTCTCAGATGCTCTTAATAAGCCGCCCAACAAAATTGGAACGGGCTGAATATCTAGCTTGGCTTCAAGGCGCTGTCTTTGCTTAATATAAAGATAGGCAAAGGGCGAGACGATATCGTAATAAAAAGTGGCTAACGTCTTTATGCTCATATCACCTTACTCTTTATTGCTCGCTTTATTTCTCATATTATTTCTTCTTGTGCTCTTCATCGAGCTTTTTTAAGAAAGCCAATTTTTCTTTGATTTGTGTTTCAAGTCCTCGCTCAACAGGCTCATACCAATGAGGTTCTTTCATACCCTCTGGCAGATAGGATTCACCAGCAGCATAGCCATGAGGCTCATCATGGGCATAGCGATACTCTTTGCCATGACCGAGTTCTTTCATCAACTTCGTAGGTGCATTGCGCAGATGATTGGGGACGGGTTTGGACTGATCGTTTGCTACATAGGCACGGGCAGCATTAAAGGCGTTGTAGCTTGCATTGCTCTTAGAGGCGACTGCAAGATAAACCACCGCTTGCCCCAAGGCGAGCTCACCCTCAGGCGAGCCTAGTCTTTCATAGGTCTGCGCTGCATCGTTGGCTAATTGCATGGCTCTTGGGTCTGCCAGGCCAATATCTTCCCAGGCCATGCGAATAATACGTCTGGCTAGATAACGAGGATCAGCTCCGCCATCTAGCATGCGACAAAACCAATACAAAGCCGCATCGGGATTCGATCCTCTAACGGATTTATGTAAGGCCGAGATTTGATCGTAGAAGTGATCGCCGCCCTTATCAAAGCGCCGCGCTTGAGCACTCAGTGCGTTTTCAATAAATTGCTGATTAACTATTGTTACTTCTGCATTGGGCGTAAACACTGCATTGCGAACTTGTTCAACTAGATTAAGAAGGCGTCTTGCATCACCATCGGCATTCGAGATGATGGTATTCATTGCTGCAGAGTCAAATTGCACATCGGGCATTGCATGTTGATGCGCGCGCTCAAAGAGTAGTTTTAGTTCTTCGGGGGTAAGCGACTTCAAAACATAAACCTGAGCACGAGACAAGAGGGCTGAATTCACTTCAAATGAGGGGTTCTCGGTGGTGGCACCAATAAAGGTAAATAAGCCGGACTCTACATGGGGCAGCAGGGCGTCCTGCTGGCTTTTATTAAAGCGATGGATCTCGTCGACAAACAAAATGGTTTGCTTGCCATATTGAGCCATGTTTTGCTGGGCTTGCTCAATCGCTTCACGGATTTCTTTTACGCCAGCTAGAACTGCGGAAATGGCAATGAACTCGCGATCAAACGCCTTTGCTGAGAGGCGAGCTAGCGTGGTTTTGCCAACGCCCGGAGGGCCCCACAAAATCATCGAATGGGGTTTACCTGAGGCAAATGCTAGGTTAAGTGGTTTACCACTGGCTAATAAATGGGCTTGCCCAATGACTTCTTCGATTGTTTTTGGACGCAGCGCTTCCGCTAAAGGGGGAGGCGGTGTGCTATCAAAAAGACTGCTCATTGCATCATGCTTGAACAAAAAGAATGACTAAAGATGCCCAGGCCAAACATGCTGCAGCAACATAGGTCAAGCGATTGCGCATAGTCATGAATGCTAAGCGAGCTGCCTCATCAGAAAAATAATATTGATAGGTATTTTGATCAATATTGCGCTGAATGATTAATGTCGAAGCCAAAATTAATAAACCGACCGGAATATAAATATGAAGTGCCACCCAAGAAACTAGTGCGGGTATGACACCCCAGATCCAAGCATTGCGATCTTCCCAGCGGTCGCCTACAGGTGCTTTGCCTAAAAGATGTAGGTTGGCACCCCAATGTAAAGCACCCATAAATGAAGTGATCACAGCACCATAACCCGCTAAGGATTCAGCGCTTAAGTAATTGACTGGTGTTGGCGCTAGTTGAACCATTAATGCTAGTCCAATAAAGGGAATGAGGCCGGCATAGCCAAGTTTGCGCACTAAGGGCGGTATGGGATTCACGATGGGAGTGATTTCGTTAATAAGGGTAGAGAAAATTACTTTTCGTAGGTGTAAACGCCACGACCAGTTTTGCGACCGAGATATCCAGCTGCAACCATTTCTCGAAGTAGTGGGCAAGGGCGGTATTTGGAGTCGCTGAAGTTTTCAAAATAGACTTCCATCACTGCTAAGCAGGTATCCAATCCAATAAGATCTGCTAAAGCTAGTGGGCCAATGGGTTGATTGCAACCCAACTTCATACCGGCATCAATATCTTCTGGGCTAGCAAGTCCTTCGGATAAAACAAAGAATGCCTCATTAATCATTGGCAACAAAATACGATTCACAACAAACCCTGGCGAGTTTTTAACGGTGATTGGTTCTTTACCGACGCGTTTAGCCATTTCAATAATTGCTGCGTGTGTAGCATCACTGGTTTGTAAGCCGCGAATCACTTCTACCAAGGCCATCAAGGGTGGTGGGTTAAAGAAGTGCATGCCAATAAAGCGCGCAGGATTGGAATCAAGCGCTGCGAGTTTGGTAATAGAAAGAGAAGAAGTATTGGTGGCAATAATGGTGTCTTTACCCACAATTTCATCTACTTGCTTAAGAATCTTTTCTTTAATTGCTTGGTTTTCAGTTGCCGCTTCAATGACCAATTCCAAACCTTTAAAGTCTGCATAAGAAGTGCTGCCTTTAATGCGCTTAAGCGCAGCTTCTTTCGCTTCAATCGTTAGAGTTTCTTTTTTGACGAGGCGATCTAAGCTTTTGCTAATTTGCTCAAGGCCGCGTTGTACGGCTGCATCGTTAATATCCACCATCACTACATCTAGGCCGGCAACTGCACACACCTGCGCAATTCCATTGCCCATGGTGCCTGCACCGATGACGCCTACTGTTTGAATGCTCATCTTATTTCCTCTTTTGATACTGGGTTGAACCAAACAACTGCTCTCTCGCCTTGTCATCATGCAAGGGCTTGCGTAATGCGGTTAATACTTCGCAACCACGCTTTACCGCTGGACGCTCACCAATTTTTTCAAACCAATGTTTGAAATGTGGGTAGTCGTTAATATCAATACCTTGATTTTTCCAATTACGGGTCCATGGATAAATCGCAATATCAGCAATGGAATAGGATTTACCAGCAATATAGGGATTATCTTTCAGTTGGCTGTCCAATACTCCGTAGATGCGTTTGGCTTCATTGGTGTAGCGATTGACTGCGTAATCAATTTTCTCGGGCGCATAGAGTCGGAAGTGGTGATTTTGTCCAAGCATAGGGCCTAGGCCTCCCATTTGGAACATTAACCACTGCAGCACTTCAAACTTACCGCGCGTGTTTTGCGGCAAGAACTTGCCAGTCTTACTCGCTAAATAGAGCAGAATGGCGCCCGATTCAAAGAGACTAATGGGTTTTCCATCCGGTCCATTGGGGTCGACTATCGCCGGAATCTTGTTGTTAGGGCTGATCTTTAAGAACTCCGGGGCAAATTGGTCACCAGCGCCTATATCAATCGGGTGAGCAATCCAGTCACGGTTTAAGCGATAACCACATTCTTCGAGCATGATGTGTATCTTGTGACCATTTGGTGTTGGCCAACTGTAGACATCAATCACACCATTCGATTTTGGGTTTGCCATCTTATCCTCTATAAAGTTTGTAAACGCTGCAATGCATTAGTCAGAGTCTGATCTTGCTTTGCAAAACAAAAACGAATGACGCCAGACTCGGTAAATTGCTCATAAAAAGCAGAAACTGGAATAGCAGCTACCCCAACTTCGGTAGTAAGCCATTTGCAAAAATCTACTTCACTTAATTTTGATTGTGGAATATTCAGAGATGAATAATCCACACATTGAAAATAGGTTCCGGGGGTTGGCAATAGTTTAAATTTCGTTTGACTTAATCCTGCCCTAAAAAAATCTCGCTTAGCTTGATAAAAAGTCGGTAGATTTAAATAATGTTCGGCATCAGACAAATAGGATGCCAGACCATATTGCATTGGCGTATTAACAGTAAACACATTGAACTGATGAACCTTACGAAACTCTTTTGTTAGCGCAGGTGGTGCGGCGACATAACCCACCTTCCAGCCGGTGACGTGATAGGTTTTGCCAAAGCTGGAGATGAGAAAGCTCCTAGCAGCCAGCTCTGGGTGGGAGGCCACGCTATGATGCTGCGCACCGTCATAGACCATATGTTCATAGACTTCATCACTCAAAATTAAGGCCGAAGTATTGCGAACTAGATTTGCTAGGTGATCTAAATCAGCCTTATCCCAAACCATGCCTGTGGGATTATGTGGCGTATTGATAATGATTAAACGTGTTTTAGGATTGATTGCGTTTGCTAATGCATCCCAAGGGATTTGATATGAAGCAACTTGGCCTATTTCGTCGCGCACCACCTTTAATGAAACGGAAATCGTTTTACCGCCTGCTAATTCAATCGATGGTCGGTAGCTGTCGTAGGCCGGTTCGATAATGATGACTTCATCACCAGGGCTCACGCAAGCGAGAATAGCCGTCAGAATGCCTTGTGTCCCACCTGCAGTAATAGTGATGTCTGTATCAGCATCGTATTGATGGCCGTATAAATTTTTAATCTTCTGACTAATACCATTACGAAGCTCTGCAATACCAATCATCGGCGGGTATTGATTGTGATCTGCCAACATCGCAGTATTTACTTCGCCAATCAGTTTGCGGTCGCACGGAAAGTCTGGAAAACCTTGCCCAAGATTAATGGCTTCATGCTCTGCAGCAAGAGCTGACATGATTGTAAAGATCGTAGTTCCTACCTGCGGTAGGCGGCTTGGAAAAGAGGGGGTCTCTAGCGGGTTCATGAGGGTTAAGGGTGGTAGTCTGTCTTTTAAAGCGGATATATTCGGTAGTCGCTAGAATGGTAAAAATACATTAACAAATTGTGCCATGCTGATCGTCCTTTCACCTGCTAAATCCTTGGATTACAAGACCCCCGTCAAGGTCAAGGGATCAACTTTGCCTGAGTTTGTCTCAGAATCGGCCAAACTGATTGCCGATCTCAAGAAGTTGGCCCCCCAAGATCTTGCCAAATTGATGGGTTTATCCGATCAATTGGCTATTCTGAATGTTGGTCGCTACCGAGATTGGTCCAAGAAATTCACCGATGAGAATAGCAAGCCGGCAATCTACGCTTTTGACGGGGATGTCTATGATGGTTTTGATGTCAAAACCCTAGACGCAAAGTCAGTGCAATTTGCCCAAGACCATATCCGTATTTTGTCTGGCCTTTATGGCGCACTAAAGCCCTTAGATTTGATGCAACCCTACCGTTTGGAGATGGGTACTACATTTAAAAATCCCAAAGGGAAGGACCTTTATGCCTTCTGGGGGAGTCGTGTAACCGATTCCATCAAGAAGGTTCTGGAAAAGCAAAAGATGCCCGCGCTATTGAATTTAGCCTCTGAGGAGTATTTCAAGGTGATCCAGCCAAAAGCATTAGATTGCCAAGTTATCTCCCCGGTGTTTCAGGACGCCAAGGACGGTAAGTACAAGATTATTTCTTTTTATGCCAAGCGGGCTCGTGGCTTAATGGCGCGCTACGTAGTTGAAAATAGAATTACTGACCCTGTTGATTTAAAAGGCTTTAATTTAGATGGTTACAAATACTATGCAGCAGAATCTAAAGTAGATAAGCCAGTATTTAGAAGGGCGGAAAGAAAATAATGGCCGTACATCGCACTAAAGCATCGCAACGGAATTCTCCTGAGGTGGAGAAGTTAGTGGCTGACGCTATTTCATTGGCTGCTTCTGGAAGTCACATCGAGGATCGTTTTTGGGAAGAGCGATTAAATGTGCGTTTAATGCGCTTGCTCAAAAGTCAAAATCAAAATGTGATTGATGCTGCTTTAGATCAAACCTTTCGGATCAATACTGTAGCCTTTGAAGTGCTCGCTGATATTGCGGAAACATTGGCTGAGTCATTGAAGCTTGCGCATGAAGGGCAGGATTGGGATGTGCTGCTACTAGCAATGCCCATAGTTGCTCATACTCGATATCAGATTCCTTCTGGACCATTACCAGTCAGCATCATTGAGTCTACCGCGCAGGCCTTACATAGCGCGATTGCATCAACCGATACGCGAATAGCCATTGTTCCTTGGTTGTATAGCATTGATCAAATGCCACATTCTCATTGTCAAACTCGTGTCCTGACTGAGGCTTTAGCGACTGCTGCCATTTCAGGAAAAGACGTTAAGCTCGAATTGCGTGACATGTCTGAAACAATCGCGGTCTTGGCAGACCCTCGTTTTATTATTGCCGCCTTAAGTGCGCCAAGTGGTTCGCCAATATTTCGTTGGCAGGCAGAGCCACCAGCACGACAAGAGCGTGGCGTGAGTTTGATCGGGTGGCAAAACGCAATGCAAGAGCCGATTGCCTCTCTCATGCCTGGTTGCGAGTTTGAGTTGTTATTACCGGAAGCGTATTTTACAAACTGCCGCTTGGCCGATAAGCATGTGCGACCCTTAAGTATTCGTGCGGCGGCCAACTTCTTGGAAAGTGCACTCGGAATAACGCCTGCCGGTTTATCTTGTGTAGTTGGCGCATTTGGTGAGGAGCAGGCTGATGAATACCGCATTTCTTTCAGTTCAAAAGGCTCTTCTGAAGTGATGTATGGGGTGATTTGGCCCCTGTACGATCGCGAGAGTGTGGCGAGCGATGCTTTAAATGATTTATCGGATGACGAAAGTCCGATTAAGAAGATTTGTGATGCCTTGCATGATGCGGGAGTAGAGGATGTATTCCGACATGCAATGCTGTTTGATCCAGAGCTTTGCGATGACTGTGGCGCACCTTTATTTCCAGATCGCTCTGGCGAGGCGGTGCATGCTGAGATGCCAGAAGATGCCCCATTACAACAGCCTTTGTTTCATTAGATCAAAACTAAACAAGACACCAAGCAACAAAAAAGCCGAGAATTTCTCGGCTTTTTATTTAATGCAATTTCAGAAATTAATTCTGCACAAACGGTTCTGCGCCAGCAAACAAGTGTGGCAGCTTGCCTGACTTCATCTCTGCTGTTTGGCAGAAATCAGCAAGGCGCACACCCGCCTTAATGTTGAACAACATGGCTTTGTTGCCCAACACCACAAGGTCATAACCAGAATTAGGATTTTTATAACGCAGGCTACCCGGTAAGGAAGTCTGGCGATCTAAATCATAAGTTTTGGATTCCCAAGTGAGGCGTACCTTCTCGACAGTGCCAGAGGTTTTGAACTGTTTGCCTTCGCTACAGCTCCAAGTAAATTCTTCACTAGCGCTTGCAGTTGCAGCGCTAGTGAGACAAGCAAATCCCAGGCTAATGGTGAGAAGAGTTTTCTTCATGTGCAATATTTCCTTAGAAAATTAAGAGAGCAAGTGCTTTACGCCGGCTTGTTCTTCGAGCAATTCATTTAATGTATGTGTCATGCGCTCGCGGGAGAATTCGTCGATCTCTAAACCCTCGATCATTTTGTATTCGCCGTTTTCGCAAACCACTGGGAAGCCATAGATTACTTCAGCGGGAATGTCGTATTCACCTTTAGAAGGAATACCCATAGTTACCCACTTACCATTTGTGCCGAGAACCCAATCATGAATATGATCAATCGCCGCATTTGCTGCAGAGGCTGCAGAAGAAAGGCCGCGAGCTTCAATGATGGCTGCGCCACGCTTACCAACAGTAGGAATAAATACATCTTTGTTCCAAGCTGCATCGTTGATAGAGTCTTTTACTGATTTGCCATCGATCGTTGCAAAGCGATAGTCTGGGTACATTGTTGGGCTATGGTTACCCCAAACAACCAATTTCTCAATATCAGCAACAGGCTTGTTCAGCTTGCTGGCCAATTGTGATAGAGCGCGGTTGTGATCGAGGCGTAACATTGCTGTGAAGTTCTTCGCAGGAATATCTGGAGCCGATTTCATGGCGATGTATGCATTGGTATTTGCTGGGTTGCCAACCACCAATACCTTCACAGTTTTCTTAGCAACTGCATTCAATGCTTTGCCTTGGGCTGTGAAAATTTGTGCGTTAGCGGAGAGTAAATCTTTACGCTCCATGCCAGGTCCGCGTGGGCGTGCGCCAACTAACAGGGCAATATCGATATCTTTAAATGCAGTCATTGGGTCGGAGTGCGCTGTCATGCCTGCTAACAGTGGGAAAGCACAGTCTTCTAATTCCATCATTACGCCTGTTAAGGCTTTTTGAGCTTTTTCGTCTGGAATTTCAAGTAATTGCAGAATTACGGGCTGATCTTTGCCTAAAAGGTCGCCATTGGCGATACGGAATAAAAGGGAATATCCGATTTGACCGGCTGCACCGGTTACGGCGACACGCATTGGGGCTTTTGCCATTACTAATAACTCCAGAAGAAGGTTAAGAGGGTTAATTAATGAAAACTTTTCTATTATCCATTTAAGTGTAGGGACTTTAGCTTTACACTGTCAATGATGTCTTATATAAGACTAGAATTACCCTGAATTTTATCCAATTGACGCGGTCTGGAGTTAATTTGACTGATTTGACTTTGCCTGTTGCCTCATTTAGCCCTCTGTACGAACAGATTAAGGCGATGATTTTGGCTAGTTTGCAAGCCTCGGAATGGCTTCCAGGGGAGGCTATTCCCAGCGAAATGGAGCTTGCAACCCGTTATGCCGTCAGCCAAGGCACGGTTCGCAAAGCAATTGATGAGCTTGCCGCCCAAAACCTGCTAGTTCGCCGACAAGGGAAGGGCACCTTTGTAGCCACGCACCAAGAAGATGACTGGCAATACCGCTTTTTGCGTTTAGCCCCCGATTCTGGTGAAAAGTTCCACCTAATCAATCAATTTTTATCCTGCGAAAAAACTAAGGCGACAGCTTATGTAGCCAATTTGCTTAAATTAAAGGCAGGAGAATCCATCATTCATATCGATCGAGTGCAAAGCTTCGCAGGCAAGCCGATTGTTTTTGAAGAAATTTTTCTGCCTGGAGCCCGTTTTAAGGGTTTGGATCTTGAAGCACTTAACGCATGGCATGGACCCTTGTATGCATTCTATGAGGGGCAATACGCTACCCACATGGTACGCGCTGAAGAAAAAATTAAGGCTGTGTCTGCTGATGACGTAATAGCTAAACATCTTCACCTAAAGGAAGGGGCTCCGCTCCTCTCTGTGGAGCGCTTGGCTTATACCTACGGGACTAAACCAGTAGAAATTCGTCATGCTAGGTACGACACTTCAGAGCAGCATTACGAGAATAAATTGAACTAAGTTAATGAAGAGCTATATCAGTAAAAACCAGTAATTCACCCCTTTAAACGCCAAAAAATCCCCACCACGCCTAAGGTTTCCAATAGAATATGTTGCGATACAACAAAACCACAATGAACCTCCACCTAAAGATAGAGATTACCCATGGTTGATTCACAGCAAAGCGTAAAAAAAGACAGACCGGTTTACCGAAATATTGGTCTTGCGCAATTGATTCAGTACCGCCTTCCTTGGGCCGGTAAAGTTTCAATTCTTCACCGTATCAGCGGAGCGGCACTGTTTTTAATGTTGCCTTTCCTGCTTTATCTTTTAGATCAAAGCTTAGCTTCAGAGCTGAGCTATCAAAACTTCCAGGCAATTACGGGCCATGTACTGGTGAAATTGATTTGTCTTGGATTAATCTGGGCCTTCTTGCACCATTTCTGTGCTGGCATTCGCTATCTGCTGTTGGATTTGGAGATCGGTGTTGAAAAGGTTGATGCAAACCGTTCGGCGATCTTTGTCTTTTTCTTAGGTCTAGCCTTGACCGCGATTGTTGGTCTCAAACTGTTCGGCTTGTACTAAGCGCACATCATTTAAGGAAATTTCATGCCCATTTATCAAATTGGACCAAAGCGCTTAGTTGTAGGTGCTCATTACGGCCTTAAAGAGTGGATTATTCAGCGTGTAACTGCAATTGTGATGGTGGTTTTCACAGTCGTTTTGTTGGTTGATTACTGTGTAACTGGTAGCGCTACTTATGAAGGTTGGGCTGCCTTGTTTAGCAATCAATTTATGAAGTTATTGACGCTGCTGGCATTCATCAGCTTGTTCTATCACGCCTGGATTGGTATCCGCGATATTTGGATGGATTACATCAAGCCTGTCAGCATTCGTCTAACACTTCAGGTGTTAACTGTTTTATATCTCGTAGCCTGTGCGGCCTACGCTATTCAAATTTTGTGGAAAGTGTAATTAGATGACTGCAATTAAAAAATCATTGCCACGCCGCCGTTTTGATGCGGTGATTGTTGGAGCAGGTGGTTCAGGTATGCGCGCATCTTTGCAGTTGGCTGAAGCCGGCCTGAATGTTGCTGTATTAACTAAAGTATTTCCAACACGATCACATACCGTTGCTGCACAAGGCGGTATCGGAGCTTCATTAGGCAATATGAGTGAAGACAATTGGCACTATCACTTTTACGACACTATCAAGGGGTCTGACTGGTTGGGTGACCAGGACGTGATTGAGTTTATGTGTCGCGAGGCGCCAAAAGTTGTTTACGAGTTAGAGCACTTTGGTATGCCGTTTGACCGTAACCCAGATGGCACAATTTATCAGCGCCCATTCGGTGGACACACTGCGAACTATGGTGAGAAGCCAGTGCAACGAGCTTGTGCCGCTGCTGACCGTACTGGCCATGCTATGTTGCATACCTTGTATCAACGCAACGTGCGTGCTAAAACAAACTTCTTCGTCGAGTGGTTGGCGCTCGATTTGATTCGCGATGATGCTGGTGATGTTGTTGGTGTCACCGCTCTCGAAATGGAAACCGGACAGGTATATATCCTTGAAGCCAAGATTGTGATGTTGGCTACAGGCGGTGCAGGCCGTATTTGGGATGCATCCACAAACGCCTTTATCAATACCGGCGACGGTATGGGCTTAGCTGCTCGCTCAGGAATCCCATTGGAAGATATGGAATTCTGGCAATTCCATCCAACTGGCGTAGCTGGTGCTGGCGTGTTGTTGACAGAGGGTTGTCGTGGTGAGGGTGGCATCTTGCGCAATAAAGATGGTGAACGTTTCATGGAACGTTACGCACCAACATATAAAGATCTAGCCCCACGAGATTTCGTATCCCGCTGTATGGACCAAGAAATTAAAGAAGGGCGCGGTTGCGGTCCTAACGGTGACTATGTTGTGCTCGATCTCACACACATTGGCGCCGAGACGATCATGAAGCGACTGCCTTCTGTTTACGAAATTGGTATTAACTTTGCAAACGTTGACGTCACTAAAGAACCCATTCCGGTGGTGCCAACGATTCACTATCAGATGGGCGGTATTCCTACGAACATCAATGGGCAAGTCGTTGTGCCTGCTAACGGCATTCATAATGAAATCGTTAATGGCTTATATGCTATTGGTGAATGTTCATGTGTTTCAGTGCACGGCGCTAACCGTTTGGGTACAAACTCATTGCTCGATCTCTTGGTATTCGGTCGCGCGGCTGGTAACCATATCGTTGGCCTTGATCTCAAGAATCGTGAATTTAAACCTTTGCCTGCAAATGCTGGCGAACAAACTTTGGCTCGCATTGCAGCATTGGATGACTCCACCTCTGGTGAATACGCTCAAGATGTTGCAAACGATATTCGCAAGTGCATGCAGAAGTACGCTGGCGTATTCCGTAACCAAGAGTTGATGGACGAAGGTGTTCGTCAAATGGCTAAATTGACAGAGCGCGCTAAGCACTTATGGGTTAAGGATAAGTCCGAGATTTTCAATACAGCACGTATTGAAGCCTTGGAGGTTGCTAACTTGGTTGAGACAGCAAATGCAACCATGATTTCTGCTGCAGCTCGTAAAGAGAGTCGCGGTGCGCATTCCCATGACGATCATCAAGAGCGCGATGATGAGAATTGGATGAAGCATACCCTTTGGTATAGCGAGGGAAATAAGCTCTCTTACAAGCCAGTTGTACTGAAGCCTTTAACGGTTGAGTCCTTCCCTCCTAAAGAACGTACTTTCTAAGCGAAGAGAAATAGAAAATGAGTGATATCCGTATATTCGAAATTTACCGCTACGATCCAGACGTTGATGCAGCTCCACGCATGCAGCGCTATGAGTTAGAGCTTACTGGTGAGCGTATGTTGTTAGACGCTTTGATTTCTTTGAAGAAACAAGACGAAACAATTTCTTATCGTCGTTCATGCCGTGAAGGTGTGTGCGGTTCAGATGCAATGAATATTAACGGTAAAAATGGTTTGGCTTGTTTGACCAATATGTTGACTTTGCCTAAGGTCATCACATTGCGCCCATTACCTGGCTTGCCAGTAGTGCGCGATTTGATCGTCGACATGACTTTGTTCTTCAAACAGTATTTGTCGATTAAGCCTTACTTGGTAAACGATAATCCGCCACCTGAAAAAGAGCGTCTCCAGAGTCCAGAAGAGCGTGAAGAGTTAAATGGTTTGTATGAGTGTATCTTGTGTGCCTCATGCTCAACTTCATGCCCATCATTCTGGTGGAATCCGGATAAGTTTGTGGGTCCAGCTGGTTTGTTGCAGGCGTATCGCTTTATTGCTGATAGCCGTGACGAAGAAACCAATCAGCGCTTGGACAACCTAGAGGATCCTTACCGTTTGTTCCGTTGCCACACCATCATGAATTGCGTGGATGTATGTCCTAAGCATTTGAATCCAACGAAGGCGATTGGCAAGATTAAGGAGTTGATGGTTCGTAGGGCGGTATGACCCTCAGCAATGCGGAGTTGTATCGTTTAAAGAGTGATGCTCGTAGGGGTTTGCTAGAGAACGATTTAATTCTGCAACGTTTCTTTGAGCGTTACGGCACTCAGTTAAGCGCAGAAGATGGAAAAGTTTTAAGCCAGTTGTTGGCGTTAGATGACAACGACTTAATGGATTTGTTGATAGGTCGTAAAGATTCTGTGGCAAGTCTGGAGAAAGAGAGGCAAACAGACTCTTTCAAGAGGATTTTACAAAGGCTGAGAGAGAAGTAATTCAGCATTTTGGTGCAGTAGCTTCATGGATGTATGAGTGAATAGTGTATTAATCATAATTTTGAATGACTAAGGATTAGAAATGATTGAATCGGACATCAAGGCAAAACTCTCGTTTTCGGATGGAACGCCAGATATTGATCTGCCAATTTACAAAGGGACAGTAGGTCCTGACGTAATCGACATTCGCAAGCTTTATGGTCAGACTGGTAAGTTCACTTACGATTCAGGCTTCCTATCTACTGCGTCATGCAACAGCAAAATTACCTATATCGACGGCGATAAGGGTGAGTTGCTCTATCGCGGCTATCCAATTGAAGATTTAGCAAATAACTGTGACTTCTTAGAAGTTTGCTACCTGTTGATCAATGGTGAATTGCCAAACGCTGCCGAGAAAAAAGCATTTGATGAAATGGTGATACACCACACCATGGTTCATGAGCAAATGCAATTCTTCTTGCGTGGTTTCCGTCGTGATGCCCATCCAATGTCTGTATTGACTGGCTTGGTTGGTGCGATGGCTGCGTTCTATCATGACGAGATCGACTATTCCGATGAAAAGGCGCGTGAAGTGGCGCAAATTCGTTTGATCGCAAAAATGCCAACCTTAGTGGCAATGTCTTATAAGTATTCCGTAGGGCAACCATTTATCTATCCAGATAACTCTTTGTCATACACCGCAAACTTTATGCGCATGATGTTTGCAACACCATGTGAAGAGTACAAAGTAAACCCAGTATTGGTTCGTGCTTTAGATCGTATCTTCACATTACATGCTGATCATGAGCAAAACGCATCTACCTCAACAGTGCGTTTGTGCGGCTCTTCTGGCACAAACCCATTCGCTGCTATTTCTGCTGGTATTGCTTGTCTCTGGGGGCCGGCTCACGGTGGCGCAAACGAAGCCTGCTTGCAAATGTTGAATGACATTCAGGCTAATGGTGGCGTAGATAAGATTCACGAATTCATTGCCCAAGTAAAAGACAAGAACTCAAGCGTTCGCTTGATGGGCTTTGGTCACCGTGTTTACAAAAACTTTGACCCACGTGCAAAACTGATGCGTGAAACTTGCTACGAGGTATTGAATGAGCTCGGCCTTCAAGATGATCCATTGTTTAAGCTGGCAATGACACTTGAGAAGATTGCTTTGGAAGATGAGTACTTTGTTAGCCGTAAGCTCTATCCAAACGTAGACTTCTACTCTGGCATCGTGCAACGTGCTTTGGGTATCCCAACAGAAATGTTCACCTGTATTTTTGCTTTGGCAAGAACAGTGGGCTGGATTGCTCAATGGGAAGAAATGATTACTGACCCTGAGTATAAGATTGGTCGTCCGCGTCAGTTGTACGTTGGCGAAACTACCCGCAAGGTTCCGAACATCTCTGTTCGTAAATAAGGTAATTAAGGCCACTCATGTCTCGTACGCTTTATGACAAATTGTGGGATGACCACGTTGTTTACTCTGAAGAGGATGGCACAGCCACGATTTATATCGATCGACAATTGCTGCATGAGGTAACCAGTCCTCAGGCATTTGAGGGTCTGAATTTGGCTGGGCGTCCAGTTTGGAGAATCTCTGCCAATTTGGCTGTTTCCGATCACAACGTTCCAACAACGGATCGCTCTGAAGGTATCACCGATCCGATTTCTAAGTTGCAAGTCGATACCTTGGATCAAAACTGCGATGCCTTTGGTATTACCCAGTACAAAATGAACGATACTCGTCAAGGGATTGTTCACGTTATCGGGCCAGAGCAGGGTGCAACCTTACCTGGCATGACCGTAGTTTGCGGTGATTCTCATACTAGTACGCATGGTGCTTTTGGTGCCCTGGCATTTGGTATTGGCACCTCTGAAGTTGAGCACGTATTAGCAACGCAAACTTTGCTCATGAAAAAGAGCAAGAATATGTTGGTGCGCGTAGATGGTCGCTTGCAGCCAGGCTCTACAGCAAAAGATATCGTCTTAGCAGTGATCGGCAAGATTGGAACTGCGGGCGGCACTGGTTACACCATCGAGTTTGCTGGTGAAGCGATTCGCAACCTTTCGATGGAAGGTCGCATGACACTTTGCAATATGGCGATTGAAGCGGGTGCCCGCGCTGGTTTAGTTGCTGTAGATGAAACAACCATTGAATATATTCAAGGTCGTCCATATGCCCCTAAGGGCCCTGCGATGTTGCAAGCTTTGCAATATTGGAGAACCTTGCATACGGATGCTGATGCCAAGTTTGATGCTTTGGTTGAATTGCGTGCAGAAGAAATAGCTCCGCAAGTGACCTGGGGTACTTCTCCAGAAATGGTGCTTGCGATTAGCGAGCGCGTTCCTGATCCAGAAAAAGAACGTGACCCAAATAAACGCTCAGCCATGGAGCGTGCTTTGGAGTACATGAATCTTGTACCTAACACACCGCTCAGCAGTATTTCTGTTGATAAAGTATTTATCGGCTCCTGCACTAACAGTCGTATTGAAGATATGCGCGCTGCAGCTAAGGTCGTCGATCGCTTAGGTAAAAAAGTTGCCGCTAATGTGAAGTTAGCATTAGTTGTGCCGGGCTCTGGTTTGGTAAAAGCCCAAGCAGAGCGTGAAGGTTTAGATCGCATTTTCAAGGCTGCCGGCTTTGAGTGGCGTGAGCCTGGCTGTTCTATGTGTTTGGCTATGAATGCCGATCGCTTGGAACCGGGAGAGCGTTGTGCTTCGACCTCCAATCGTAATTTCGAAGGTCGTCAAGGTAATGGCGGCCGCACGCATTTGGTTAGCCCTGCAATGGCAGCTGCTGCAGCGATTGAAGGTCACTTTGTTGACGTTCGCAAGATTTCTTAAGGAAACTGATCAATGAAATTTTCTTCACTCTCTTTAATTTCTAGGCTTGCAATTGTTGGTGCGGCTGGCATGATTATTTCTGCTTGCAGCAGCACTATGGAAGGTGTTGGTAAAGATTTGCAGAACATGGGAACATCCATGGGTGGATCGAGCAACACACAACAAAGCAATCAATCTCAAACCAAGGGTAAGGATGTGGTCGTTACCCCAGTGAAGTAAACAATTAGAAGCAAAGTCGAATTATGGAAAAATTTACGGTATACAAAGGTTTGGTTGCTCCGCTTAATCGCGAGAACGTGGATACCGATGCCATTATTCCGAAGCAGTTTCTGAAATCAATCAAGAAGACAGGCTTTGGACAAAATCTCTTTGATGAATGGCGTTATCTTGATCACGGTGAACCTGGTCAAGACTGCAGTACACGTCCCATTAACCCAGACTTTGTTCTCAATCAACCGCGCTATAAAGGTGCCGGAATTTTGCTGGCCCGCAAAAACTTTGGTTGCGGTAGTTCTCGCGAACATGCTCCTTGGGCCTTAGATCAATTTGGCTTTAGGGCGGTAATTGCACCTAGTTTTGCCGATATCTTCTACAACAACTGCTTCAAAAACGGTGTTTTACCGATTGTTTTGACTGAAATGCAGGTTGACCATCTTTTTAATGAAACCCAAGCGTTTAATGGTTATCAATTAACGGTCGATTTAGATGCTCAGCAGGTGATTGCTCCTGATGGTACTGCTTACAGCTTCGAAGTAGCCCCCTTTAGAAAGTACTGCCTGTTCAATGGCTTGGATGATATTGGCTTAACGCTGCAACATGCAGATAAAATCAAGGCTTATGAAGCCGAGCGCATTCTAAAAATGCCTTGGCTTGCTACACAATTGCCGTAATTTCTTTGATTTAAAGGCCTTTCATGAAAATTGCAGTCCTACCGGGCGATGGTATCGGTCCGGAAATCGTTGCTCAAGCCGTTCGAGTGCTTCAGGCCCTTGGGCATAAATTTGACTTAGAAGAGGCTCCTGTTGGTGGAGCAGCTTATGATGTCGCTGGACATCCTTTGCCGCCAGCTACTTTAGAACTTGCCAAAAAAGCGGATGCTATTTTGTTTGGCGCGGTAGGTGACTGGAAATACGATGCTCTCCCACGCGAACTGCGTCCCGAACAAGCCATTTTGGGTTTACGTAAACACCTCGAGTTGTTTGCTAATTTCAGGCCTGCCATTTGTTATCCAGAGTTGACTGCTGCATCTAGTCTAAAACCTGAAATTATTGGCGGCTTAGATATTTTGATTGTGCGTGAGCTCAATGGCGATATCTATTTTGGTCAACCAAGGGGCAGTCGCTCTTCTGAGTCACCGCTATTCAAAGGCGCGCGTGAGTGTTTCGATACGATGCATTACAGTGAACCAGAGGTGGAGCGTATTGGCCATGTTGCTTTTGATGCAGCACGCAAGCGCGGTAAGAAAGTGTGTAGCGTAGACAAAGCAAACGTTCTCGAAACTTCTCAGCTCTGGCGTGAAGTGATGATTCGGATCTCTCAAGAGTATCCAGATGTTGAGTTGTCCCATATGTATGTAGACAACGCAGCAATGCAATTAGTGAAGGCGCCTAAGGCGTTTGACGTCGTGGTGACTGGCAATCTGTTTGGTGACATCTTGTCTGATGAAGCTGCGATGTTGACTGGCTCTATTGGTATGTTGCCATCAGCCTCTTTGGATAAGAACAATAAGGGTTTGTATGAGCCTAGTCATGGTTCTGCGCCGGACATCGCTGGTAAGGGCATTGCTAATCCGCTGGCAACCATTTTGTCTGCTGCAATGATGCTGCGTTATTCCTTAGGCATACCAGCAGAAGCAGACCGCATTGAAAAAGCAGTCCAAAAAGTATTAGCGCAAGGATTGCGTACTGCCGATATTTATACAGAAGGTACGCAAAAGGTATCTACCGTACAAATGGGCGATGCTGTAGTTGCAGCACTTGCTTAAGAGAAGTCAAAAATAATCTCATCACAGAAATTAAATTTACTAGATAGTTAATCATCATGGCAAATACAAATACACCCTTGGTTGGCTTAGTTGGCTGGCGCGGTATGGTTGGCAGCGTTCTCATGGAGAGAATGTTGGCAGAAAAAGATTTCGATCTGATTGAGCCAGTATTTTTCAGTACCAGCCAAGCAGGTGGCGAAGTGCCGCTTGTCAATGGTCAAAAAGTAAGCAAGAGCGAAAGTACTTTGCAAGATGCAAATGACATCAAAGCGCTTTCACGCTGCGACATTATTTTGACTTGCCAGGGTGGCGATTACACCAATGACATCTTCCCAAAGTTGCGCGCAGCAGGATGGAATGGCCATTGGATTGATGCAGCCAGTGCATTGCGGATGAAAGATGATGCTGTATTGATCCTGGATCCAGTGAATCGCCCAGTGATTGATAAAGCGTTAGCTGCAGGTGGTAAGAATTGGATTGGCAGCAACTGTACTGTGAGCTTGATGATGATTGCTATGGGTGGCCTGGTAAAGGCTGACATGGTTGAATGGATCAGCGCCATGACATATCAGGCAGCTTCTGGTGCCGGTGCGCAGAATATGCGTGAACTGCTCCTCCAAATGGGCGCATTGCGTGACAGCGTTGCCGCTGAATTGGCAGACCCATCCTCATGGATCTTAGATATTGATCGCAAGGTTACTGAGACATTACGATCTGCCGATTTTCCGAAGAAGAATTTCCGTAATACTGCTTTAGCTGGTAGTTTGATTCCTTGGATCGATGTTCCTGTCGAGAACGGTCAAACTAAAGAGGAGTGGAAGGGCGGAGCTGAGTTCAATAAGATCTTGGGTCGCCCAGCATTCCGCACGCCTGGCAGTATTCCAGTTGATGGTTTATGCGTGCGCGTAGGTGCGATGCGTTGCCATTCACAAGGTTTGACTGTAAAGCTTAAAAAAGATATTCCCCTTAAAGAGATCGAGGCAATTTTGGCCGCAGATAATCAGTGGGTGAAAGTAGTTCCAAATGATCGTGAAACTACTGAGCGCGATTTATCTCCTGCAGCGGTAAGTGGCACATTGACTGTACCGATTGGCCGCTTGCATAAGATGGCAATGGGGCCAGAGTATTTAGGCGCATTTACTGTTGGCGACCAGTTGTTGTGGGGTGCTGCTGAGCCTTTGCGCCGTATGCTGCGCATTCTGCTTGAGAAGTAATTCAATCTTTATGTCTCGCATTAGCTCGCTAGGCTTATTAAAGCTCCTGAGTATTGTTTTGCTGAGTTGGTCAACTGTGGCTGGTGCGATTACCTTAGGCGCTCCGCAGTTGCAATCACGTTCCGGTGAGCCGCTTCGGGTAGAGATCCCGATTCGTTTTGGAGCTGACGAGCAGAATGCTTTATCTAGTCTTAAGGTGGCAATACCAAACAAAGCGGCTTATGAGCGATTAGGTATTTCTCAAAAGATTCTCGATCTCAATCCGCAAGCGATGGTATATCGCAACAAGCAAGAAAAGCTGATGGTGTTGGTCGAGACTGTGACTTCTGTCCCGCTGACTGATGATCCATTCTTGGATGTGTTGGTCAATCTCAACTGGTCTAGCGGTAGTATTACAAAAACATTTACCTTGTTGCTAGGTGATGTGCAGAAAGTGATTGTTAAACCTGGGCAAACCTTGTCTGAGATTGCAGCCATCATGGCGCCTCAATTAGAGGGCGCTACATTGGATCAAGCCATGATGGCTTTATTCAAAGCCAATCCTGATGCATTTGCCAGTGGCAGCATTAATCGTTTAGCAGCAGGTGCTGAGCTAGCCAAGCCTAGTCAAGCACTAATACGCTCGATCAGTCCTGCAGAGGCAAACCAGTTTGTCGCTGATGCAAACGAGCAATGGCGTCAAGAGCGTGGCGATAAGGATGAAGCAACAGGCTCTTCTGGATCTGCCAATGCCAAAGCAACTGAATCATTACCCAAAGATCGTTTGAAGATTGGCTCGAGTGCTGATGGTGACGAACAAGAGCGTCGCTATACAGAAGAGTTGGTAGCTCAAGAGAAAATGTTGGAGCAAACCAAAGCTCGCGTTGCTGAGCTAGAGAAAAATATTGCTGATCTACAAAGACTCCTAGATAAGTCTAAGGAGAAGAAAGCGGTAGATGGTAACTTTGGTTTAGGCGGCTTAGGCGTGTTCGGTCCTGCAATTCTGGCAATTGCTTTAATTGCCTTGACTGGTTTATTGCTTTGGGGCTTGGCTCGCAACGCCCGCCGTTCAGAAGCGCCGACTTTTCAAGCATCAACAGATCACTCCGCTAAAGAGATTGATAAAACTGAGAAGCTTGCAGCAGGTTCTCATTTTGAAATGCCTGCTCGTGCTAAAGCGCTGTTCGAAGGGATTGATCTCGATCTTGCAAAGCCAGCAAAAGAATCTCCTCAAGCAGTCAGCGCTCCAGTAGCAAATCCTCTAGCAGATGCCTTGCGCGTCAAATTGAATCTAGCGCGCGCGTATATCACCATTGAAGACTTTTCTGCGGCTAAAAAGTCGCTTGAAGAAGTCCTTCGGGTAAGCAACTCCGTTGATCTTGCAATCACGATTGAAGCGCAGGGTTTGTTGGCAGAGATCTCGCATCGCAATACCTAGATCATGCGTATAGCTCTTGGTCTTCAGTACGACGGTAGCCCATATTCTGGCTGGCAAACACAGCTTAATCACAATACGGTACAAGACGAATTAGAAAAGGCGATTTCAGCTTTTGTCGGCGAACAATCCCGCACAGATTGCCCTATCCATACCATTACTGCAGGCAGAACGGATGCCGGTGTTCATGCGCTAGGTCAGGTAGTGCACTTTGACACCAACGTAGAGCGCGAAGATTTTTCATGGGTGAGGGGGGTGAACTCATTTTTGCCTCCATCAATTGTTGTGAACTGGGCAAAACGAGTTTCTGATGAGTTCAGTGCGCGATTCTCTGCTTATGAGCGCGAATATACCTATGCTTTACTAGCTGGACCTTGCCGCTCTCCGATGTCTCATGCACGCGCGGGTTATTTAATGTTGCCGCCAAATCAATGGCTGGATATTGAGGCCATGAAAAAATCAGCCGAGTTCCTCATTGGCGAGCATGACTTTAGCTCCTTTCGTTCATCCGAATGCCAGAGCAAGACACCAATTAAAACAATCTACTCTATCGAGATTATTTCTCAGCAGCCATGGTTGTATTTTCGGATTCGAGGCAATGCTTTCTTGCATCACATGATTCGCAATGTGGTTGGATGTTTTCTACAAATCGGTCAAGAGAGACAAAAGCCAGAGTGGATGGCAGAAGTTTTGGCTGCCAAGAATAGACAAATTGCCGCCCCTACCTTTATGGCGGATGGTTTGTATTTAGCCAAAGTCACCTATCCAGAAGAATTTGCTATCCCGCAGCCTTGGTTGGAAAACTCCTGGTTGCCAGCCCAGGTCGTCGGGAAACAAAAGAAAGAACAAAAGAAATAGTGGGCCCTTGGCCTTATCATTCGTCTATGGGCTTACTGACATACTCTCCGGGCCGTACTAGGGTCAAAATCTGCGGTTTAAAGACGGCAGCGGATGTGGATTCTGCTGTTTCTGCGGGGGTGGATGCAGTTGGTTTTGTCTTTTACCCGCCCAGCGTTCGTGCTGTAAGCCCCAATATCGCTGCCCAGCTCATTTCCAGGCTACCTGCAGGGGTAGATGCGGTTGGGCTGGTGGTAAATGCCACAGATGAGCAATTTGCTGCCATTCGGGCTGCTGCCTCTATCACCTTGTGGCAATTTCATGGGGATGAGACTCCAGAACGCTGTGCCCAGCTTGCGGCAGGTGAGCCCTGGATGAAGGCTGCTCGTGTAGGTACAGACTTCGCTTTTGATGATTTTTCCCTACAATACAGGGATGCAAACGCTTTTCTGCTGGATGCCCTGGTTGAGGGATATGGTGGCGGAGGCGTTCCTTTTGATTGGCAAGGGATTCCACAGACATGGGTAAGCGAAAACGCGCCTCGGGTCGTTTTGAGTGGTGGATTGAACACGCACAACGTG
>CANCPL010000004.1:0-53833 GCA_947380065.1 Burkholderiaceae bacterium
AGTTTTTGTTTTTTCATGCTTTGATCTTGAAGCTATCTGCATAAGCAGCAGGGTTGGAGCCATTCCATACAACACCATCAAATAATTTGCTCGAGCGCATATCGCTTTTTGGTAGTGGTGTCTTTGAAGCAGTAGCGGCCTCTTTGTAAAGCGCAATGTTGTTTACTTTTTTTGCAACAGCCAAGTAATCTGGGTGCTCTTTGAGTAAACCCCAGCGCTTATGCTGAGTCATAAACCACATGCCATCAGATAGGTAGGGATAATTAGCCATACCATCGTTATAAAACTTCATCGCATGAGGGTCATCCCAAGTCTTGCCGATACCATTGTTGTAGCGACCCATCATGCGGTCTTGAATCACGCTAACATCGGTATTGACAAACGAAGGTGCAGAAACAACTTCTGCAGTTGCATGTTTGTTAGAGGTTGATGCATCAATGTATTTGCCTGCCTCTAAGATTGCAGCCGTCACTGCGCGACACGTATTGGGGTACTTCTTAGCAAAGTCGGAAGTTGTACCCAGAGCCTTTTCTGGATGATCTTGCCAGATTGCTTGTGTAGTAATGGCTGTAAAGCCAATACCATCAATGATCGCGCGGGCATTCCAGGGTTCACCTACGCAATAGCCATCCATATTTCCGCTACGCATATTGGCCACCATTTGCGGAGGAGGAACAGTAATAATCTTTGCATCTTTAAACGGATTGATACCGTAGTTCGCCAACCAGTAGTAAAGCCACATAGCGTGTGTACCAGTTGGGAAAGTTTGCGCAAAAGTGTAATCACGCTTTTCTTTATCCATGAGTGATTTTAGAGTTGCGCCATCACTCACACCTTTTTGATAAAGCGCTTTTGACAAAGTGATTGCCTGGCCATTGTTATTAAGAGACATCAGAACTGACATATCTTTTTGTTGGCCACCAATACCCATCTGTAATCCATACACCAAGCCATAAAGAATATGTGACATATCATTCTCGCCATTGACGAGCTTGTCACGAATAGCAGCCCAAGAAGCTTCTTTGGTCGGGATAATCTTCACGCCATATTTTTTATCTAATCCAAGGTGATTAGCCATCACAACCGATGAGCAGTCTGTAAGGGCAATGAAACTGACCTTCACATCCGTTTTCTCAGGGGCATCGGAGCCTGCTGCCCATGCACCCGCTTTTACCATTGGGTCTATTAAAGACAGAATGCTTGCAGAGCCAATACTCTGGATAAGTTTGCGACGCGTAGGATTCGCATCAGCAACAGTGGGGGTAGTAGCTTCTGGTAATAAACCGCTAACGCTTGTTTTTTCTTTCATGCTGAGCTCCTTTAGTCGATAACTAACAATAAAGAAGTTATGAGTCCCGAGATTGGAGTGGCGGCTCAGTATTGGTGCACCAAATAAATGCATGAGCACTTTTGGTTCACGTAGAGAATTTAGGGCTATTGCTGACTGTTACAAATGAGGCATGGAACAAATTGCACCAAGAACAGTCAAAGCACCCAAATTAAATGGAGTGATCCCTGGCGTCTACCTCATTGGTGCTGGGCCTGGAGCCTCTGATCTCATTACTGTTCGGGGCTCAAGAATTTTGGCTCAGGCAGACATTGTTTTTTATGACGCACTCATTGATATTTCTATGTTGGAGTGGTGTCCTAGCACTAAATTGGTGCAGGTAGGGAAAAGATGTGGGTCGCATTCAAGCTCCCAGCACTTCATCAACAAGCAATTAGTGGATGCTGCAGGTAAGTACTCAGTAGTTGTGCGCTTAAAGGGCGGGGATCCAATGATCTTTGGTCGTGCACAGGAAGAGATTGACGCTCTTGAGAAAGCAAACGTGCGCTATGAGATTGTTCCAGGCATCACTACTGCCTTAGCGGCCTCCGCGGAATTAAAGCAACCTCCAACTACGAGAGAGTTAAGTAGAACCCTGACGCTGACTACTCTTCCAGGCCGTTGTGCGCACGAAGATCATAAAACCGCTATTTACTATATGGCGCGTGATCAGCTATCTGAGGTTGCGACAACATTGATTGCTCAGGGCTACACGGTAGATACCCCTGTTTGCTTGATGGAGTCAGTCAGCCTACCAACGCAGCGCAGCTTTGGCTGCACATTAGATGAATTGCGCTTTGGCGATGTTCAGCATCATTTTTTAGATAAGCAACCTGTCGTGGTGATGGTCGGAGAGGTTTATAGAAAAAAACTTCAGACGCTCACCCCGCTAATTGAGTCACAAATTTATTTCAACGTATTGCAGGCAGCATCTTAATTACTTACTAGGAGCTACAAATGAATTCATATCGCCCATTTGATCCAGATAGACCTCTATTTAGCAACCGCTGTAGTTGTGGGCAGCATGCATCCGAGTTAGATCACGCAAATTCGCTTTCGGTAAAGATGGATGCTGAACAGCAAAGCGCAGATTTTGTTGAAGCTAGCTTGGTTAAGGCGCTTTTTCCTCAAGAGGATCGTAGACGCGCATTTCTAAAGGCTGTCGGTGTTGGTGGAGCAATGAGCGCTCTTTCAGGCTTCTTGCCAGTAGGGTCCTTACAGGCTATGGCGCAAGAAAAAGCTCCATTAGAAAAACCAGACCTAAAAATTGGCTTTATTGCAATTACTTGCGCAACTCCACTCATCATGGCTGACCCATTAGGGTTTTATAAAAAACAAGGCCTGAACGTTACCCTTAATAAGACTGCAGGTTGGGCTTTGATTCGCGACAAGATGTTGAATAAAGAGCATGATGCCTCTCACTTTTTATCGCCAATGCCGATCTCCATGTCAATGGGTTTGGGCTCTGATCCATCTCAGATGCGTGTAGCTACGATTCAGAACGTCAATGGTCAGGCTATTACGTTAGCTAACAAGCATAAGGATAATCGCGATCCGAAAAACTGGAAGGGTATGAAGTTTGCTGTTCCCTTTGAATATTCAATGCATAACTTCTTGCTGCGTTATTACGTTGCTCAAGCTGGCTTGGATCCAGATAAAGATATTCAGATTCGCGTTACACCTCCACCAGAGATGGTTGCCAACCTCCGCGCTGGAAATATTGACGGCTTCCTTGGCCCTGATCCATTTAATCAGCGTGCGGTATATGACGAAGTTGGATTTATTCATATTCTGACTAAACAGATCTGGGACGGCCACCCATGTTGCGCGTTTGGAACTTCAGAAGAATTTATTCGCAAGAATCCAAATACCTTTGCAGCTCTCTATCGTGCGGTACTGAATGCTTCCACAATGGCGCGCGATCCTGTGAATAGGCCTTTAATTGCCAAAGTGATTTCTACGCCAAACTACCTGAACCAACCTGAAACTGTGGTGATGCAGGTCCTTACCGGTAAGTTTGCAGATGGTTTGGGCAATGTTCAAAATGTACCAGATCGAATCGACTTCAACCCAATCCCATGGTATTCCATGGCAACTTGGATGTTGACCCAAATGCAGCGCTGGGGCTATGTCAAAGGCGATGTGAATTACAAAGACATCTCTGAAAAAGTATTCCTACTGACCGATGCCAAAAAGTATATGGGTGAGACTGGTATTGCAGTTCCGGCCTTGGCTAAAGCGGGATACAAAAAAGACAAGATTATGGGTAAAGAGTTTGATCCTAGTCAGCCCGCGGCATATCTAAAATCTTTTCAAACTAATAAAGCATGAAATTAAGGTAAATGAATGAATACAGTATCTATTAAGGTTAAAGGCGCAATCCTGTCGGTTGTGATTTTGCTCATGTGCCTATTTATCTGGCACATGGCAACGACACAAAAAGTTGCACCACCGCCTGTGGCATCAACAAACTCTAGTGAGTACAACAGCCTCATGGGTCAGGGCGGCAGTGAACCCGTTCAAAAAACAGGGTTTCCAACATTAACCCAAATGGGTGAGACTATCTATAAGCAGTTGTCACACCCTTTTTATGATAACGGCCCAAACGATAAGGGTATTGGTATTCAACTTGCTTATTCATTAGCACGTGTTGCTTTAGGTTTTTTGTTGGCGATGATCGTAGCCATTCCATTTGGATTCTGGATTGGCATGTCACCATTAGCTTATGAGGCCTTTAATCCATTCATTCAAATTCTGAAGCCAATCTCGCCATTAGCCTGGATGCCTATTGCGCTATACACCATTAAAGACTCTGCAATTTCTGGAATCTTTGTGATCTTTATTTGCTCGGTGTGGCCAATGCTCCTCAATACAGCATTTGGAGTTGCCAATGTTCGTAAAGAGTTATTAAACGTTGCTAAAACATTAGAGGTTTCTCCTCTGCGTAAAGCATTCTTAGTGATTCTGCCTGCGGCTGCACCAACCATTTTGACTGGTATGCGTATTTCTATGGGTATTGCATGGTTGGTGATCGTTGCTGCTGAGATGCTTGTTGGCGGAACAGGAATTGGTTACTTTTTATGGAACGAGTGGAATAACCTATCACTCTCCAGTGTGATTTTTGCAATTCTTTTAATTGGTATTGTTGGAATGTTGCTTGATACAGCATTCGGCAAGTTACAAAAGGCGGTTTCTTATGCAGACTGAAAATACTTTTCTGAAGGTTTCAAATCTCAGTAAGTCCTATAAGGCAGATGCTCCCCCTGTATTTGAGGGGATCGATTTTGAAATCGAAAAAGGTGAGTTTGTTTGTATTATTGGCCATTCTGGATGTGGCAAAACCACAATTCTGAATGTTCTCGCGGGTCTTGAGGAGGCAACTGGTGGGGATGCGATTATGCTAGGTAAGCGCATTCAGGGGCCTGGTCTAGAGCGTGGCGTTGTTTTCCAAGGGCACGCATTGATGCCTTGGATGACAGTTTTGCAGAACGTTGCCTTTGCTGTGAAATCAAAGTATCCCGATTGGTCAAAAGAGCAAATTACTGAGCATTCTAAAAAATATCTATCTATGGTTGGTTTGGTAAGTGCTGAAAATAAAAAACCATCTGAATTATCTGGTGGTATGAAGCAGAGGGTTGGTATTGCTAGAGCCTTTGCAATTGAGCCGAAGATGCTATTGCTTGATGAGCCATTCGGCGCTCTTGATGCGCTGACGAGAGGTGTTATTCAGGATGAGCTCCTAAAAATATGTAAAGAGACAAATCAAACTGTCTTCATGATTACCCATGATGTTGATGAAGCAATCTTACTTTCAGACAAAATTATGTTGATGAGCAACGGCCCTAATGCACGAATTGCTGAAATCGTTATCAATACCTTGCCCAAAGGAAGAAAGCGAGCCAACTTACATCATGATGCTATGTATTACCCGATGCGTAATCATTTAGTAGACTTCCTTGTCAATCGATCAAAAGATCTGCAGGTAAAGGGAGCCAAGGGTGAATTAGATGGTTATAAGCCTGTCATAGTGCTTCCAGGCGTTGATGCGGTTGTTGCTTAATAAACTAAAAACTTAAAACTAGGAGAAAAAGATGGATCGTTCAGTAGTTACGCAGAAAATCATAGAAGCAAAAGTTCGCAAAGGTATGAAGTGGAGTGATATTGCAAAATCAATTGGTGAATCGAAGGAATGGGTTACTGCAGGTTGTTTGGGTCAAATGACCTTTACTAAGTTGCAAGCTGAAGCTGCTGGTAAGTTATTTGATTTGACTGATGAAGAAATGGCTTGGTTGCAAATTGTTCCTTACAAAGGATCCTTGCCAACTGCCGTTCCAACAGATCCATTGATCTATCGTTGGTATGAAATTGTGAGCGTTTATGGCACCACTATTAAGGAGCTTATTCATGAAGAGTTCGGTGATGGGATTATGAGTGCGATTGATTTCTCAATGGATATCCAGCGCGAGCCAGATCCAAAGGGTGATCGTGTCCAGGTTGTGCTTTCAGGCAAATACTTGTCTTACAAGACCTATTAAGCAATTCAGTCTTCAAGTAAGCCACCTTCGGGTGGCTTTTTATTGAGGTATTCTTAGTAATAAATAATTAAATAATAGAGACTACTGATGTCAATTGCTATAGATTTTGAAACTCTTGTAAGCCAAATTGGCGAGGCAGTAATTATTTCTGATCGGGATGAAAATATCTTGTTTTGGAATGCCTCAGCCGAGCGTATTTTTGGCTATAGCCAAGAAGAGGCTTTAGGAAAAACACTCAGCATCATTACACCTGAGCGCTTTAGAGAACGACACTCAAAAGGATATTTCCATACCATTCAGACTGGTGTAACAAAGTATGGAAATACTTTGTTAAGGGTTCCTGCAATCCACAAAGATGGGCGTTCTATTTCTATTGCTTTTTCAGTAAGCATGCTTTTTGATGAAGAAAAGCAGCCCATTGCCATAGCAGCTATTGTGCGAGATGAAACTGAGCGATTTCAAGAAGAGCGTGAGTTGAGGGCAAAGTTATCAGCATATGAAAAGAGTGCTTAGTTAGTCTGATCGCCACCTAAAGTGAAGCGTACCCATCGATAAAAAGTGACGTTCACTCTTGAAATCCTAGCGGGCCCTAGAAACACGTACCCTCATCAGCAATGACGCGGGTATTTTTGTTGCAAAGTAGTTTCCATTAATGAGATATTCGTGTTTGCCTAACATTTTGACTAATAATGTACTTTTAAATGTTTAAGGCGGGGCGTCTGATGATTAAAAGATTGCTAACAATCGGCATTGTCCTTTTTTCGGCTGGATTACATGCCCAGCCATCGGATGTCAGCATTGGTGGTGCAAGAGATATTTACGATGGATCCCTTTATCCCGATAAAGCAGTTCGTACTTACAGTCAAACTGAGCGTATCTTTCCAACTCGCGTGATCAAGGCTGGTGGCAAGCCATCCCCCTTACTGCAGAGTAATCAGCAGTTAACGTCATTGAAATTTACCTCAGAAGGTAAAACCTATGACTTGCCAGATTACGTAGCACTTAACCGAATGGTGGGCCTGTTGGTCCTAAAAGACGGCAAGATTGTGTATGAGCATTATGATTTTGGAGTAACTCCGAATACAAAATGGATGTCGATGTCAGTGGCGAAGTCATTTGTATCAACGCTGGTAGGTGCAGCCATTAAAGATGGATATATCTCAAGCCTCAATGATCCTGTGACTAAATATTTGCCGCAGCTTTCTGGAAGTGCATATGAGGGAGTTTCAGTTCGAGACTTGTTGATGATGGCTTCTGGGGTGAAATGGAACGAAACCTATACCGACCCATCTTCCGATCGCCGTAAGTTGCTGGAACTTCAAATTGCTAGCAATAAGCAGGGCGCTATTTTTGACGTCATGAAAACACTTTCCAAAGCGTCGGATCCTGGCAAAAACTTTAACTACAGCACAGGCGAAACAGTTTTGATTGGCGAGGTAGTGCAGGCAGCTACTAAGATGCCACTTGCCGATTACTTATCTAAAAAAATATGGATACCGGTTGGTATGCAGGCAAATGGGTTGTGGTGGTTAGATTCTCCTGGGGGCCATGAGGTTGGGGGAAGCGGGATCTTAGCAGTATTACGTGACTTTGGACGTTTTGGACAATTTATATTGGATGGCGTCAAAGTAAATGGGCAAAGTATTGTTCCAGAAGGATGGCTTGCAGATGCTGGCAGTGCTAAGCCTATTGCTGGTGTGACAGGAAAAAATGGCTATGGTTATCAGTGGTGGACGGTCAAACCTGAGGCTGGAAAAGTTCACGAAAGTGTATTTATGGGTAGAGGTATTCATGGTCAATACCTGTACATCAATCCAGAAAATAATATTGTGATTGTTGGGTTGGGCGCGCGCTCTAAGCCTGTTGGTAAACAGGCAATTGATGATTTGGATTTCTTGGCGGCAGTTGTTGAGAATTTAAAATCTAATTAAATATGATGAATATGAGAATTTTTGGGATTGGATCAAGTATGAATCTTTTTTACATGATTGTTCGCAGTGCAATTTTGCTCTCTATAGCAATGATGTTGCCGTTAGCTGCAAGTGCGCAGCCTTGGCCCACAAAGCAGACCATTAAATTTATTGTTGTATACCCTGCTGGTGGGGCATCTGATGTGACTGCAAGAATGATTGCATCAAAACTCTCTGAATCCATTGGTCAAACGGTAGTGGTGGAGAACAAACCTGGAGCAAACGGCATTATTGCGACTGAATATGTTGCTAAGGCTGCGCCAGATGGATACACGCTGTTGATGGCTAATTTGGGTCCTAATGCAATCAACCCAGTTGTGTATAAGAAGCTTCCATATGACGCAGTTAAGGATTTCTCCGCTATTACTTTGACTACTATCGTGCCGCAGTTTATTGTGGTCTCGCCAACGCAACCGATTAATTCAATTGCAGATCTTATTGCTTACTCAAAAGCCAATCCAGGAAAAGTAACCTTTGCCTCTGCCGGTAATGGCGCATCAAATCATCTTTCTGGGGAGCTCTTTAATTCAACCGCTGGAATTAAGATGGAGCATGTACCTTATAAGGGCGATGCTCCTGGTCTGGTGGATGTGATGTCAGGGCAAGTCACTGTTGCCCTTCCTACCGCAATTGCAGCCGCCCCTTATGTGCGTTCAGGACAATTGCGAGCACTTGCTGTGACGAGTAATAAGCGCTTAGCATCCTTTCCAGATGTACCAACAGTTGCTGAAACTTTACCGGGATTTGAAGCGGTATCTTGGGGTGGTGTGATGGCCCCTGCCGGAACTCCTCCGGCAATTATTAATCGCCTCAATGCAGAAATTTTAAAGATTCTAAAGATCCCTGAGGTCTCAGAAAAGCTCAAAGGGTTTGGGGCGGAGACCGTAGGCTCTACACCAAAGCAATTCGATACCTATGTCAAATCTGAGATTGCCAAATGGGGCAAAGTAGCTCGTGATAACAACGTAACACTAGACTAGGTTTAGCGATATCCCTTACATTAATCTAAATGTGATCAATATCTTACATATGAGCGAAACAGAATATGCCAATCACTTTTAAGAAACTGCACCCCACTTTTATGGCTGAAGTGAGTCCTCTTGACTTGCGTGAAGTGAGCGATGAGGCGACGCTTGATGTTCTCCGTAAAGGAATGACAGAATATGGTGTCTTGGTCTTCAAGGGGCAGCAGTTTTCATTGCAGGATCAACTTGATTTTGCCCAGCGCCTAGATGGTGAACTCCATTCCAAAACATCCAATTCAGCAGTTAGTAAAAATCGTTTTGGCAATGATGCGCTAACCGATATTTCAAATGTAACCCAAGATGGTGACATCATGGCGGCGAATGATCGACGCCGCATGAATAACATTAGTAATCGCATATGGCATACCGATGCATCATTTGTAGACCCAGCTGGCCGATATTCTATGCTCTATGCTCGCAACATTCCGCCAGTACGTGCTGATACTGAGTTTGCTGATATGCGCGCCGCATATGACGAGTTGGATGAGCAAGCTAAAAAGATCATTGCGGATTTACACGTGTATCACTCAATCGTGTATTCACGGCATACGATGGGATTTGATTTTGCTGAAGAAGAGAAAGCTAAGCTTCCAGGCGCAACACATCCACTGGTAAAGACTATTTCAGGATCTGCGCGCAAAGCACTTTATTTGGCTTCTCATGCAGACCACGTAGTGGAGTGGCCTGTTCCTGAGGGTCGTTTATTGCTTAAAGATTTAATGGAACATGCAACTCGATCTCAGTTTGTTCATTATCACGAGTGGACCTTAGGGGATCTTGTGATTTGGGATAACCGCACCACCATGCACAGGGCTCGTCCATTTGATGACATAGCCTATAAGCGAGAGTTGACTCGGGTTACCACTTTGGATATCCCGCGCAACTAGTTTTAGTCTGCAAGATATTCATTAGGTAATCGTTGATTACCTCGGCTCAATATCCAGTTTAATCTTAATTAAATCAATGACTTAGGTATAAATTCCGAAGTCGTTTTTTATTTGTGCCAATGAATCAATGAATTGCTGATTGATTGACGCGTATAGGGTTTAAAAGGAAGTTTTGGGATTGGGTTGTCATCTAACGCAATAGTGAATTTAGTGACAAAATAATGGCATTACTTCAATTGGGAGTCATCGTGCTTGATACGTTGCTGTATAGCCGCATTCAATTTGGTGCAAATATTTCCTTTCATATTCTTTTCCCAACAATTTCCATTGCACTGGGCTGGTTCCTCTTTTATTTCAAGATTCAACATAACAGAACTGGGTTAGTTCAGTGGCAAGAGGCCTATCAGTTTTGGATCAAGATCTTTGCCCTGACTTTTGCTTTGGGTGTCGTGAGCGGTATTACGATGAGCTTTCAGTTTGGAACAAACTGGCCGGGCTATATGGAGACTGTTGGTAATATTGCGGGCCCATTGTTGGCTTATGAAGTTTTAACAGCATTTTTTCTTGAAGCCACCTTTCTAGGAGTCATGCTCTTTGGGGCAAAGCGTGTTTCGCAAGGTGTTCATACATTAGCCACCTTTCTAGTTGCATTTGGTACGAGTCTTTCTGCTTTCTGGATCATTGCCTTAAATTCATGGATGCAAACCCCGCAGGGATTCACCATGATTGATGGTAGGGCGCATGCCGTTGACTGGATGGCCATCATCTTCAACCCATCGATGCCTTATCGCCTCGGCCACATGATGTTGGCATCCTTTCTGACAGTGTCATTTTTCTTAGCTGGAATTTCTGCTTATCGTTATCTACGTAATAGCAAGTCACAAGCAAACTTACTGGTAATGAAATTGGCGCTTACTGTCGCAATGGTTTTAATACCGATTCAAATCATGCTCGGAGATCAACATGGCCTCAACACCCTTCAGTATCAACCTGCAAAGCTAGCAGCCATGGAGGGTATTTGGGAGGGCGGCCCTGGCGTACCTGCAGTGATCTTTGCAGTACCAAATCAAAAAACCCATGCCAATGATTATGAGGTCAGCATTCCTAAGCTTGCATCAATGTACTTAACCCATAGTTGGGATGGCGAGGTTAAGGGCTTAAATGAATTCGGAGACAAGATCCCCCCTGTTGCCCCTGTATTTTTTGCATTCCGGGTGATGGTTGGTGTTGGTGTCTTAATGCTTTTATTTTCATGGTTAGGGCGTTGGCAATTACGTAACAATCAGTCTCCACCAAGATTGTTGGCCAAAGGTTTAGTGCTGATGACCTTTTCTGGTTGGATTGCTGTCTTGTCAGGTTGGTACGTGACTGAAATTGGGCGTCAGCCGTATTTAGTGACCGGGGTTCTGACAACCGCTCAAGCCGCAACAACTTTGCCAACGGGTATGGTCTTTAGTAGCCTTTTTGCTTATTTAGTCTTGTACTTTGGTCTGCTTTGTGCCTATATTTGGGTGGTTTTTTATCTAGCTCGTCAGGCTGATAATAAGGAGAGTTCTAGTGCACACATTGCTAGCAAACCCGAAACCATCTTGAGCCCATTTAGGACCTAAGCGATGACGTCAATTGACCTCACCCAAGCATCAGTTTGGCTGCCACTTTTTTTCTTTGTGGCCATGGGAATTGCCATGTTGTCTTACGTGGTGCTCGATGGCTATGATTTAGGTATTGGGATGCTGCTGAATCGGGCGCCAGATGACGATAAAGACATGATGATTGCATCGATTGGCCCCTTTTGGGATGCTAACGAAACATGGATTGTTTTGGGTGTTGGCTTATTGCTAGTTGCGTTTCCTCTAGCTCATGGAGCAATATTGACAGAGCTCTACTTACCGGTTGCAGCAATGTTGATTGGATTAATTTTGCGTGGAGTTTCGTTTGACTTTAGAGCCAAGGTAAATATTGAGCAAAAGCCACTTTGGAACTTATTATTTTATATTGGCAGCCTGATTGCTTCAGTCTCTCAGGGCATCATGATTGGCCGTTTGATTGTGGGCTTTGATTCGGGAATTCTAGGTTGGATATTTTCACTGCTTGTCGGTGCTTCATTGCCAGCAGGCTATATCCTCTTGGGATCCACTTGGCTAATCCTGAAAACTGAAGGAGATCTTCAGCAGCGTTCATTTCGATGGGCTAAGACAAGTTTATGGTTCACTGGGTTTGGAATCGCATTAATGTCTGTTGCTACCCCGTACTTTAGTCCTGAAATCATGCATAAGTGGTTTTCTTGGCCACAAGTTTTTTGGCTCTCTCCGATACCCATTGCAACTGCAATTTTATTTCTTCTTGCCAATCGATTTATTGGGGCGATAAAAAAGGGATCTAGTAAGCAAGAGTGGTTGCCATTTGCCTGTGTCGTTGCCATTTTTTGGCTGGCATTTTTTGGTATTGCATATAGTATTTTTCCATATGTCATTATTGGAAAAATGACTCTATGGCAAGCTGCAGCCGCTACTGAATCCCTCAGGGTTATTTTTTGGGGTGCAATCGTCGTGCTACCAACCATTCTTGGTTATACACTTTTTTCATACCGAATTTTTAAAGGTAAAGCCCGTCCACTCACTTACTATTAGTCCATTAACAGTGGCAGGCCATCTATTAATATTTTTGAATTAGCTGTTCAAATGCATTTGCAAATGATTCAGGCGCCTGAGCTCCTTGCAATAGGTATTGATCATTAAGAATGAGAGAAGGAACGGAGCTGATGCCTGCACTTGTATAGCTGGCTTCTTCTGCCCTAACTTCACCTTTAAACTCATCTCCACCCAGAATTTCCTGTGCTCTTTTATGGTCTAAGCCAGCACGATTGACTGCGTCCAATAGATTTTTATGATCATCTAAATTTACTGCAAGGCAAAAGTAGGTGATGAGCAATTCTTTTTTCAAGGCCGCTTGCTTTTGAAGGTTATATTCTTTGACCGCCCAAAATAGAAGGCGGTGAGCATCAAGGGTGTTGTAAACCCGTTTGCGACCCTCGGGATGAAATTCAAATCCAGCCTCCAATGCTTTCGTTCGAATATTGGCTTGGTTGGCTTTGACCTGCTCTACTGTTAACCCATATTTTTCAGTGAGATGCTCAATGGCATCTTGACCACCCTTGGGCATATTTGGATTCAATTCGAAGGGGCGGAAATGCACTTCAAAAGTTACTTTATCTTTCAGCTCTGCCATTGCCTGATTCAGATTGCCCAGGCCTACAGCACACCAAGGGCACGCGATATCAGATACAAAATCAATTTTGATGGTGGGTTTCATTATTTTTATTCTACAGAAACCTGCTAATAATTAAGTAATTTCTCAGGTGACGTCGTTTCAAACTTATCGGCAGATATTTTGGAAAATATCTAAGGCGCAATTTAAGCGACTTCTTTGGGTTCCAAAATTGAGTCTGACAAATTGATCCATACCAAATTGTCTACCTGGGGATGTAGCTAGGCCGGCATCCAGTAAAAGTTGATGGGGATTTTGATTCTGAAGTCCGCTGCAATCAATCCATGCCAAGTAGCTACCCTCCATCTTGTCTACCCTTAATCCAGCAATGCTACCAAGCCTTTCTTGAATCAAGTCCCGATTTTTTCTCAGGTACTTAATTAACTCTTTTCTCCAAGGTTCTCCTTCCTTGATTGCTGCCATTGTTGCTGTATAGGCAAATAAAGATGGTGGAGCAATTGTCTGATGAAGGCCGACCTGTATTGACTTGCGCAATACTGGGTTTTCTGCAACCGCCCAGGCAAGGCCGATCCCAGGGATGTTAAAAGTCTTATTCAACGACATTAAGGTGATAGTTTTTTCTGAAATTGCTTTGCTAATGCTAGCAAGCGGGATGTGTTGCTTATCTTCAGACAGCACAAGACCGGCATGAATTTCGTCAGAGCAAATCCATAAATTATTTTGAATACAAAAATTACCAAACTCTTTTAGTTCTTCCCGGGTAAACACGGTAGAGCCTGGATTTTGGGGGTTACAAAATAAGGCTAATTTTGTCTTTTCAGTAACTAGGCCCGGAAATTGATTGCTTGGCAAAACCCAGCGACCAGCCTTTAATATAAGCTGCATTTCTTGAGGCAGTCTATCCGCGCTAGAGCAAGCAAGACGTAAGTGGTGGTATACGGGATTGGGAATGAGAACACCATCCCCTTTGTTGGTGAGTTGCTGGACGGCCGTATAAAGTCCAGAGACAACACTAGGTAGGATAACAATCCAATCAGGATCGACAGACCATTGGTACTGTTCTTGTAGGTAATCCGCAATCATCCTATTCATGTGATGGGGAGTATGGGTATAGCCATAAATACCCTGTTGGACCCTGCTATTTAGGGCTTCAATCACGCAGGGTGGGGACTGAAAGTCCATATCTGCGACCCATAAAGGTAGAACCTCTTTACTATCAGCGCCATCCCAGCGAATGGAATCCGTCTCTAGTCGATCGGTGAGAATATCAAAATCAAATACCATCTTTAGCAAGCCTCAAGCCTGTCATTTGCCAACGAGCCTGTGTTGGGAAAAAATTACGATAGGTCATTCTAGAATGACCCTCAGACGTATATATAGAGCTTCCCCTGAGAACCATCTGGTTAACCATAAATTTACCGTTATATTCACCTGCAATACCACCCCATGCTTGATAGCCAGGATAAGGACTGTAGTGACTACTAGTCCATTGCCAGACTCTGCCAAATAGATCGTTGCCGGGTTCAGAATATGACTGAGCAAATGACTCCCACTCAAATTCAGTGGGAAGGCGAGCTCCAGCATAGTCAGTTAGGTTTTGACTGGCCCAGCGCGCAAAGGCATCTGCTTCAAAATAGCTAATATTTGATACTGGCGCATGAAGATCCAGCGGTGTATTGCCATTCAGTGAAAAGCGGAATTTTTGATGCCGTTCATCTTCATTCCAGTACAGCGGTGTAGAAATCTTTTCTGTCTGCAGCCATGCCCATCCAGCATCTAGCCACCACTGAAAATTTTGGTAGCCACCATCTTCAATGAATTGAAGCCATTCTGAATTACTGACGAGTCGATTGCCTATGGAGTGAGTCTGATTGAGGGTGGAATGTTTCGGTCCTTCATTATCAAAATGAAACCCATTGCCTTCATGTCCAGCTTGAACTAAGCCGCTGATACCTTCTATCCATTGGAATGGCTTGTGAACTGAGGGGGCATCACTATTCTGAGGGGCGTAGATTGGCCATAGTGAGTTGCTGAAAAAAAGATGATGAATGTCCGTCAACAGTAACTCTTGATGTTGCTGCTCATGGTTTATTCCAAGCTGTATGAGCCATAGTAGTTCTTCAGAATCTTTTTCTTTAAGGAGAGCGCTCACTCTGTCTTCAATATTTTTACGCCATTCAAGCACTTCTAGCAAAGAAGGGCGCGTTAAAAGACCGCGCTTGTTACGCGGATGTTTATCCCCGACCCCGTTGTAATAGCTATTAAATAAAACTGCGAATGCAGGATTCCAGTAGGAAAAGTTTTTTTCAAAAGGCTTGAGGATCATCACCTCGTAGAACCAAGTGACATGGGCTAAATGCCACTTAGCGGGACTTGCGTCTTCCATGGACTGGGATTGGCAGTCTTCTGGACTCAAATTTGCGATGAGATCTGTTGAGTGCTTTCTAGAGCGATGAAATTGCTCTAATAACTCATCTGCTGCGGGTGATTGATAGGAAGTGTTATTGAGCATAGATCACTGCGAAATAGTTTTTTGGATCGGTCCAGATTTGGGTGGACTCAAAACCTGCATCTTTCAATAACTGCTTGATCGATTCAATAGTGTACTTATGAGAATTCTCAGTGTGTATCAGTTCACCCTTTTTAAAGCTTCTAGACTTTCCTGGCCATGAGATTGTCACATCTTCAAGCGCTTCTAGAAAGAGTTCGACCCTATTTTCTGCGTGATTAATGACGACTCGATGGCTGAACTGCTCCACCCTGAAATTAGAGCCTAGATGTGAGTTGATTGACCTCAGAATATTCAGATTAAAGGCGGCAGTGACTTTCAGGGGGTCATCATATGCTGCCGTCAGCACAGATTCATCTTTCATTAAGTCAACGCCAATTAATAAACCGCCATCAATAGCTTGATTTTTAATTTGACTAAGCAGCTGGAGTGCTTCGGTTTGTAGAAAATTACCAAGGCTAGAGCCTGGATAAAAGAAGGTTCTTTTGGTTCCAGCAACAGAGTTAGGAATTGTCAGTTGCTTGGAAAAATCCATGCCCATGCATCGCATTTCAATTTGTGGATACTTTCCCGCTAGTTTCTTAACTGCATCTTGTAGATATTCAGCTGAAAAATCAATGGCTAGATAGTTAGACGGTTTTAGAGATTTAAAAAAGAATTCTGCTTTTTGACAATTTCCGGCACCTAAATCGATAAGGGTGCCACCAATCCCCACTGCCTCTGCAATTTGACCTTGATATTGAGTAAAAATATTTTTTTCTGTATTGGTTGGGTAATACTCTGGTAGCAAGGTAATAGCAGTAAAGAGATGTGAGCCTAAAGGATCATATAAAAACTTTGGAGAAATAGAAGCGCAGTCAGCCAGTAAACCCAACTCGATCTCAGGAATAAAGTTATGAGAAATTGTGGCGGTATCTACTAAGGTGGTGGGTATTTGCATGAATTTTTTATGACAGAATAAACATTAAAGTCGTGAATCTTTATACAGCATAAAGTTAATATTTGCTTTATGCTAAATCCATACGAGGAGATGGTATGAAAGCAATTTGGAATAATGAAGTTTTAGCCGATTCAGGTGCAACTATTGTGGTGGAGGGAAATCATTACTTTCCGCCGGCAAGTTTGAATATGTCTTTTTTTAAGAAGTCAGAAAAAAATACAGTGTGCTCTTGGAAAGGTACTGCCAGTTACTATGATGTAGAAGTCAATGGTCAATCTAATGCTGATGCAGCTTGGTACTATCCCGAGCCTAAATCAGCCGCAAGTAATATTGCTGGGTATATCGCTTTTTGGAAAGGCGTGCAAGTAACTGAGTAATCTGAGCTTACTCAGATTTTTGGACCACTTTTCGATGCTGCATGGGACTGATTGGGGCGCAGGCTCGATTTTTACCAAGGTAATTTTTCGCCTGAGTATGTCAGAAAACTTCCCGAATCTTCTTTGTTTACATTTGCCAGGACATTAAACATATCGCTCACGGCTTCTAGTGGATCTCTACCAATTTGTTGGCCCCGAAAAGGTTGCGACAATCCAGACTTAACAGTGCCAGGGTGAAGGGCAATCAAGGCAATATTAGGCTTTGTTCTTGCAAATTCAATAGAGGCTGTTTTCAAGATCATATTTAGTGCAGCTTTAGATGCTCTATAGCTATACCAGCCACCGAGGCGGTTATCTTCAATGCTGCCTACCTTGGCGGAGAGTGTTGCCATGACTCCATGCTTTGGATCTAAGAGTTTTGAGAAGTGCTTTATTGTTAAAGCGGGACCAATGGTATTGGTGTTGAACATTTCGCTTAATTGAGTCTGGTTTAAATCATCCAGTTTCTTTTCGGGCATCCATTGTTCAGAGTGCAAGACTCCAATCGTATTAATGATTAATTGAAAAGGCCCTAACTCAGCCAAACTCTTTGCGGATGCTTCAATAGTCTCAGGATGATGGTAGTCAATTGCATGAGAGGAATTGCGATGAATGCCAATTACCTTGTTGCACGATGGGAGATCTTCTAGAAGTTTCACAAAATGCGATCCAATAGTGCCCGATGCTCCAATGACAAGGGCGCTGAATGGATTTGGAAGTAAGCTCATAAAAACCTTTTAAACCGTTAATTAAGTTCAGTGTATTCAAGAGACTTTAGCGCAGTTCGACTAAGTAGGTACGCATCAAGCTTAGTCTTGTCACCACTTTATCCATTAGCTTGCTATGCTTAGGGTTGTTTGCATATCTGGGATGTAGCAAGTGAATATCAATTCTGATTACAGCAAGAGAGTAGTTATAAACCACCATGATTTACCTTGGGTGTCTAGTCCTGAGCAGGGGGTTGAAAGACGCATGCTCGATCGCATAGGTGATGAGGTAGCAAAGGCAACTTCTATTGTGCGTTATCAGCCTGGAACCCAATTTAAAACTCACACCCATGAATTTGGTGAGGAGATCTTGGTCTTAGATGGAGTCTTTAGTGATGAGTCGGGCGACTATTCTGCCGGCACCTATCTAATGAATCCGCCAGGATCCTCCCATGCTCCATTTAGCAAGACTGGTTGCACTCTTTTTGTGAAGTTACGACATCTTGGTCCAGATCAAGTGGAGCGAGAGGTCATCGATACCAAAACTGCCCCTTGGTACCAAGGTATGGTCCCAGGTCTTCATGTAATGCCGCTAATGCTGCAGGGTAGTGGCTCAACCTTGGTTCGTTGGGCGCCCCAAACGTATTTCAATCCTCATAAACATTATGGTGGCGAAGAAATCTTTGTAGTTGATGGGGTATTTGAGGATGAGCATGGGCGCTATCCAGCTGGCTCATGGATAAGAAGTCCTCATATGAGCCTGCATCAGCCATTTAGCAAAGAGGGCTGCACCATCTTTGTAAAGACAGGGCATTTGCTTGAGGGTGGTGATAGCCAGCAAGCTGCTTACTATCGCTAATTCAGCTTTTTTACTACGCTTATGGGCTAGGATAAATCTGGTGAGATAAATACTGACCATTCTTATTTACCTTTACTAAGACCATATCCCCCACGTTGACTACTTTTCCTGTATAGGCCTGTATATTGACGTGGTGAGTCACCAGAATCAGTGGTGCTTTGTTAGTGTTATTGAGTTTGGATTGAATTAATTTCTCTAGTTCTTTGGTTTGCTGTTTTTCAAGACTCATATCATCGAAGAATGAACCAAGGGCTGGGGAGATCTGTACAGATCCTTTATTGAGTAGTTTGGCTGTATCTATACAGCGGCACCATGGGCTGCTAATGATGTTTGCAGATGTAATCCCCTGTTTGTTTAGCCACCCCCCTATAAGGACCGCCTGTTTTTTCCCATAGTCCCCAAGATTTCTTTGGGTGGAACATTTATCTAGTTGGTAGCCTGCAGGGTCGCCATAGCCAGGAGCATCTGCATGCCGCATGAGCAGAACATGCTGACCATCATTTAAATCGCTAGCTAAATTAGCGCTTGCCGACAGAGGAAAAAGACTCAATGTAATGCTCGCCACTGTAGAGATCAGGATGTTGATCAATTTCATAGCTGATGTCCTGTTGAGTTTATGCATTGAATAAAGCCTAGCTTCTCAATTTTGATAAGGCTTCCTGGTCAAGACTTAGTCTAACGCCAAGTGAACCAGAGTGTTTGTTAACGGGTGATTTTCTAAGGCTGATTTCTAGGGATTGGATCTGAGAGTAGCCAGCACAGACTGTAACAATCCTACTCATCAATCTTTCCTGAGTTTCATAATGACAATCACTAGCTAGCCTCGTAATATCTAAGACTAGAGGATCATAATCAAAGACATGACTCATCTTATCCTCAGCAATTAGAACTAGATTCGAGTCAACCCAAAGGGTGAGATCCAGTAAATGACTATCGGGGATGATGTCACCAGTCTTGTATGTCCCAATCTGAGTTTCAATTTTGAGGTCACGTAATTCGATAGATGCTTTGCAAGACATAATGTGAGCCTTATGGATTTAATGCTGTTGCTGAAATATTTATTGCACTTGCTAATTGATAGCCACTTAACCAAGCTCCCTCAACTCTGCCGCCATTGAGCCAATCACCACATAGACTGAGTTTGCTATCTTTATTAAAAATACATCCCATTTCTGAATGGATTGCGCCGCTTGCATAACGCCAGCGATGGATAGCCATTTCAGCATTCATGCAATCTAAACCTAGTTTCTTTGCAGACTCTAAAATAAGCTGGCTAGCCTCTTCTTTATCAAGCTCAATCCATTGCTGACTCCATTGAGGGTTGGCATGTATAGTCCAGGTTTCTTGACCGGTACGCCCGGGCTTAGAATGATTTTTAGAGATCCAGCTGATGATTTCATTATTGATGAAGGCTGCATCAAAAGGCATATTGGCGTTCTCTGAAAGCCGCACGATCACTGTCCAGCAGCCTTGCATATTTACGCTAGAGCAAAGTGCTTCAATGGAGTGATCTACTGATTTGGTAAGTGCGCGGGCCTGAGGCGCAGGAATTGCCAATACTAAATAATCAAAGGATTGGGCAATGTCGCCACTCTCTAAGCTATGGAGAATCCATTTCCCATGTTGTTGATAAATTTTATCGATGGTCTGATTACATTCAATCGATAACTTATCGGCTAAATATTTCCCAGGTGAGTTCATGGCAGGAACGCCTACATAACGACTATCTTTGGAGTTGCTTTCATGCCATTGATTGGCTTTATATACATTTAAGCGAGGATGCCAGGCGGCTGCTACACCCGCCTTCATCCAAGTATTTAACACCTCAATAAATAGTGGATCTCTTGCTGTGAAATATTGAGCCCCATGATCTGCAGACCACCCATCACCATTACGAGTGCTCATACGACCGCTTGGTCCGCGACTCTTTTCATATACCTGGACTTGAAAGCCCAGAGCCTGCAATCTAGTCGCGCAGCTAAGACCTGCTATACCTGCACCAATAATAGCTACAGTAAATTTTGATGTAGGATCACTCATCACAAGTATTCATATTTCTAAATGTCAGATTAATACGTACTTCCGATACAGTTTTTGTTTTCAGCAATGCATGCTGCCAAAATTCTTGAGTGGGTGCATGCATGATCAAGGCGCTTCCATTGTCTAAAAAAAGCGATATGGTTTTCTTATCTTTTTTGTGGCGAAAGGCAAACTTCCGCCGTGCTCCTAGGCTCAGTGAGGCGATAGGGGAGTGAGGATTGAGTTCTTTTTCATCGTCGCTATGCCATCCCATGCCATCATTTCCGTCATGGTAGAGGTTTAGTAGGCAAGAATTAAAGCGAGTGTGTGATAGCTCCTCTATTCGGTCTTTAACTGATAAAAGCTCTGGGGTCCAGGCTTGGGGCTTCTTTTTAACTCCAGAGTAGGTGTAAGAGTGCTTTGGATCGCCAACCCAAGCTACCTTGCGGCGTGTAGTTATCGGCTTTCCAAACATGATGAGTCGATCCGGCTCCCATGTAAGTGATGATTGAAGTTGACCCATTAATTGAGCGGAGCTTTGCTCTGTATAGACCTTGGAATAGTAGTGAGCGGATCCATTCATTGGCAATAGATTCCAAGCGCCGTCACTGAAAGGCGTGTCAAATAATGTACTTTGCATCATTTACCAATTTCAAGGTCAAGCGCTAGTGTCATAAAAACCCTAGAATAGTCTTAATCTCAATTTCTTGAAAAGGCGGGCTTATGAAGACCCCAGACAAACGTTGTTGCGGTTCAGGCGTATGCATTATTAATGATGCGGGTGAGTGCTGGTGTGGGCAAGTTTGGGATGGCGAAAAAATGGCTGCCCCCAGTTTAAATTTACTAACCAAGTTAGAAAGTATTCAAGTATTGGATCCTAGCAAAGTTAAGTCGGGGTCTTAGGCTCAGTCTTTAAGCGGTTTTCTACATAGTCTGCATTAATAAGCCCAAGAGTGGCGACACTGCTTCTATTTACGATAGCCTAACCAAAAGATAGATAAAAGTAATTAGCTGAAATAGGTTGATCACAACACTTGCCCCATGCAACAGATGAAAACGACGGCTTTGCCCTTGATCTTTGGCTGCATTAATTTTTCCAGTCAAGTAAGAGAGGGTAAAGGCAAAGAGCAGGGCACAGATCGCTAGTAAGATTTTGCTGGTTCCATCGGGTGCTGTAAAAATACAGGCGGTAGTGATTAAGCCCAGGCAGGCATAGTATTTAGGAAAAAAGTTCCGGACATACTTGCTGGACCATTCGACTGGGAGCACCTTAAAAACAGTTGGTGCCACGACTACCGTAAAGAAAAGCATGATGCCAACCATGCCCGATAGTAGATAACTAGTAATCATGATGTTTTTCTAAATAAATTATCCATAAACTCTACGTAGTGAGTGTGCAGCCACCCCATCCTTAAGGGCCTCACGAATAGGTAAAGCAATCAAATTGATGCTCTTTTTGACTGTTAAGCGTTCAAAAAAGCTGGGGGTTGGTCTATTAATAAAGGGGTAGACCCAGTCTGGAAGATTGAGATAACCAGCACGACTAATGAGTTTTATAAAAGGCTTAGCAGCGAGCTTGCTTGGAAAGCTCTCAAGTAAGTCGAGAATACTTTTTGCGCGATCTCCAAAATAAAGCTCAGAAATATAAGCTTTGATGGACTCATTTGTGAGGTTATAAGTGCTAGGCAAATCTTTGGCACCCATTCTGTCGCCAAGGGACTTCATTTCATGAAAGTACTGATCTTTTTCCTGCAGGCTTAATTTTTCTTTTCGATAGTCTTCGAATGCCTGCATAAAACTCCGTGTTTCAGTGAGATGAACCCAAGCCAGAAGATGGGGATCCGTGGCTGAATAGGGATTTCCAAACTCATCAAAACCACTAATCCTAGTGTGAATTTGATTGACCTTACTAATGATCTTGTCGGCCATCTCAGTAGGGCCATAGGTAGTAGCTGCAATAAAGAATGCTGTTCTACCTAGCCTGCCTTTGAGATCCTCTCTAAAACTGGAGTGATCCCAAACCCCAGCCAATGCCTGAGGATGAAGTGCTTGCAAAATCAACGAGCTAATTCCACCAATCATCATCGAAATAAAGTCTGCATGTACTTTCCAGGCGATAGATTCCGGGCCAAAGAGACCGCGATCACCCGGTGGCGTCAGAAAAGCGATTGGGGGCCCACTACCCCCCACCATTTCTCGAATCGTTTTACGAATAAGCTCATCAAGCATGGGTTTAGTGCAACTTCAGGCTTCTTAAATCATCATCTTCAATAATTTCTGTAACCAGATCCAGTCTGATTCTCGGATTGGTCTGTGCTAATAAGTGGTTTTTTTGGGCCAAGGAGATTGGCAGGAGTTCTGCAAGGCGATTAGAAACCCAACCGCAGTCATCGACTTTAAAAGGCTGCTTAAATGGAGCCTCCCCCAAAAGATCCTCGCTTTGAATCACTGAAATGATTTCATTTAATAAGTGAGCTACCTTCTGGTGCTCTTCAGGAATTGGAGTAATGGGGTCGTTTTCCAGCAGTTCTACTTCACCAATCCATAGACCACTAGGTTCTTGTTGGCTACTAAGGAGTTTAAAGCGCTGCGTACCAAATGATTTGGTCATGTATAAGGCGGGCTGAACAGGATCAAAATCTTCAATTTGGGCTAGAGTTCCAATTTGAGAAAAATTTAAAGATGGATCATCTTCATCATCCAGGCTTTTCATAATGCTGATAACACCAAACTCGGTTTTTTCACGTAAGCATGCCTTAATCATGTCGAGGTATCGCGCCTCAAAGATCTTGAGGGCAATCACTCCATCGGGGAAGAGTACGGTTCCCAGTGGAAATAGCGGTATTTTTCGGAGAGAAAGGTCAGAATTAGTCATGTATTCAATTTAATGGATTTCAATTATTTCTGCTGACGTCTATCCCACGCTAAGTGATCCTCCACTTTTATCTGGACTCAGCAATAAAAGACGTTTCCGATTACATTCAAGGTTCACCAATAGGAGATCAATATGATCCAAAAACTTCGCATCAAGCTCGCGCGCTGGATTCTGGGGAAGTATTGCCCTTGCTATCAAATGGGTTACCACACGATGGTTGATTTTCAGCAACGAAGCGCTGATCAGTTGGCTAAAGCCCAAGAGCGCAGTAAAAATTAATGAGCTAGCCCCTTATTTTCTTAAGTATGAAACGTTGGCAAATGCGCAGAAATTGCGCCTTGACTCCCAAACAGCTTCTAAAGTTTTATATTGTGCTGGTCTGCCTTTCAGTGACCGTTGCAACAGGCTTCTTTTTGGCGGGGGTATGGGTCATTCTCATTTTTACAGCTTTAGAGCTCAGTGCGGTAACGCTAGGATTTTTAATCTACTGTAGACATGCGCTTGATTGCGAAACCATTGAAATCGATGGCAAACGTTTGATTGTGAAAAAATTTATTGGCTACAAAGAGAATGTGTATGAATTTAATACGCAATGGGCAAAAATAGAGCCGCCAGTCGATTCTTCAAAGGTATTTCATATAAGCCAATCCAACCAACGCGTGGAGATCGGTCAGTTTTTGAGGCGTGAGCAACAAATACCTTTAATTGCCTCTGTTCGAGTTCACTTGGGATAATTGGCGAGCGCTCAAGCGCCACGCCACTACGGCGCTACAAAATAATTGGATGGCCAGCAATAAGATCACTAGAGTATTTAAGATTTGGAAGTAGTTTGCAAAAGGTGAGAGCATGACTGGCATGCCATCTACTAGCGCAGTTTCTCGTAAGTAATCCATGCGCGGTATTAGAAGAAAGCTTACTGCCGCAACTGCCATCATGAATATTAGCGCAGGAAGACGGACGTTTTTAAGTGGGGCTGAACCCCTTTTGATGAGGATGTTAGCAATACTTAAGATTGCGAATGCACACCCTAAAAAATAGTATGAAAGATGCTGTACTACTATGTGCGCTACCATACCTGCCGCTTGAGAATCATGGATTAGTGCAAAGGCTGCAAAGCAGCTTGCGATTTGAGTAATCATTCCGCCGGTCAAAATGTAGGCAAGAAAGCTCAGAAGCCGATAGGTAAGGGGGTGCTGGGGTCTAATTACTTCAACCATAAGTTGTATAGGGTTAATTAATGCGCTGCAGCACATTCTTGGAATCAGTTTCATACTAGCTCTAATCTAACTTTTATGCCGAAAGCCCCCCATGGAAGTCACCAGAGCAGTCAGAGTAGCTCTTAATACCCTTGTCGATATTGCGAGCCACTCTGTTAATGGGCAGCTTGTCCCCGCTCCAGAGATAGCAAAAAGACAGCGTATATCGATCAGTCGTATCGAGCTGTTATTGCGTCCACTCAGAGAGTCAGGTCTTGTTGTTGCCGTTAAAGGGCGAACCGGTGGATATCAGCTTTCAAAAGATCCTAGAATTATCACTATCAAGGATATTGTTCTGGCAATGAACCAAATTAAGAAGAAAAAAGTTGAAGTATCAGATATTGCTAAAGAGTTATATCAATCGCTGGAGACTTATATGATGAGCTGTATCTCCAATGTGACCTTATCCACCGCAATCAAAGATTACATTCCGCGTTTCAGTGAGGCACAGACTGCACCTGAGCGTAAATCTTATTTGCCAATAGAAAAGCAGAACACTATCAAGCAAGCAAGAAAGAAAAAAGGGGAAGCTCAGAAGGCTCTTAAAACGACATTTAAAAAAATAGAGGATACGCCTCGTGGCCCAAACTCCATTTTCAGCTTTGCTGATTATTTAAATAGAGGTTCGTCCGCAAACTAACCAGAAATCATGTTGCTAGCGTGAATGACAAGCTTAACCCTTACCCAGATTTAGCTTTTGTTGATATTGAAACGACCGGTTCTCATTTTGATCGTGATCGTATTACCGAAATTGGCATTAAAACCTTAGCGGGCAATGATCTTCAGGTATGGGAAAGGTTGATTGATCCCCAAACCTATATCCCCCTTAATATTCAGAGGCTAACTGGTATATCCCCGGCAATGGTGAAAGGGCAGCCTTGTTTTTCTGAGATTGCGCAAGAATTAAAAAAAGAGCTAGAGGGAAAAATATTTATCGCTCACAACGCTCGCTTTGATTATGGTTTTATCAAGGCCTCCTTTAAGAGGATGGGTATTGACTTTAAGCCGAAAGTTTTATGCACCGTTAAGCTGTCTCGATTGTTATTTCCAGATCAGCCGCGTCATAATCTCGATACCATCATCAGTGCACATGGACTAAAAGTAAGTGCTAGGCATCGCGCATTAGGGGATGCTGACCTATTGCTTCAATTTTGGCGTGTGTGTGAGTCAAAGTTTGGCCAGGCAAAATTAAATGAAGTCATAAACCAGCTTATTGGTAATACCAGCCTTCCCTCCAATATAGATCAGAATTTAATTGATTCCATACCTGTTGGCCCGGGTTGCTATATCTTTTATGGTGACAACAAGACCCCTCTTTATATTGGTAAAAGCATTTCCTTGCGAAGCAGGGTGATGGGGCATTTTCAGGGAGCCTTAACGCAGCGTAAAGAAATGAAGCTTTCATTACAAGTGCGTGATATTGATTGGATCGAAACTAGCGGGGAGCTGGGTGCTTTAATTTTGGAGTCAAAGTTAATAAAAGAGCGAATGCCCTCTATGAATATCAAGCTACGTAGATCTAAGGATCTATGTGCATGGAGCTTAGTCGAAGATTCTTGTGGCGTGCTTATACCTACCTTAGTTACTCACCATCATCTCGCCCCGGGTTTACAAGAAAATCTTTATGGTTTGTTTTACAGCAAGCGAGAAGCACACTCTTATTTAAAAGCCATTGCTAAAAAATTTCATCTATGCGAGGCATTGCTTGGTCTAGAGAAGCGTATTGAAGGCAAGCCCTGCTTTGGGTATCAGGTCAAACAATGTGGTGGCGCATGCCTAAATCTAACGCCTATTGTCTTGCATAACCTGCAACTAAAGACTGCGCTGGAGCTCTTTAGGGTGCAAGTGTGGCCTTATTCTGGGGCTATTGCTATTCAGGAAGGCGGCGAAATGATTGTGCTGGATAAGTGGTGCTACTTAGGGACCGCCATTAATCAAGATGAGCTCTATGAATTGGCTGAATCTGGAGACGCTGAGTTTGATCTTGATATTTATAAGATCGTTAAAAAAGCACTCTCAGGGCCCTATAAGAATCAAGTGATTCCACTCGGTATGCAATAAATGACGACTGCAATCTATTGGTTTAGAAATGATCTCCGCCTAGAAGATAACCCCTCCTTCATGCAGGCGTGTAAGGCAGTCGACCAGCTTCTTCCGGTCTATGTTCATCCGCCTAACCTAGAACGAGAGACTCTATGGAGATTTCCAAGAGTAGGAGAGCATCGCAAGCTATTTTTGGGCCAGTCTCTACAGGAATTACGCAGCGAGCTTCGAGACTTGGGATCCGACTTAGTTGAAGTATCTGGTGATGTCTTAGGCATGTTTGAGAAATTCAGAGCGCAGATTAATGCAGATGTTATTTATTGTGAGCAAATTCAAGCGCCGGAAGAGTTAGAGCAAGTGGCGCTATTAAAAAATGCTGGTTTCAAGATGAATCCAATCTGGCAATCTAGTATGTTGGATTTTCAGTCCCTACCATTTCAAATGCAGGATATGCCGGATGTATTTACCCAATTTCGTCAGCAGATTGAAAAAAATCAATTCAGATTTGCCTATCCTGTAGATCCTCTCAAGAGTATTCCTCCATTGCCTGCTATTGAGATTTCCTCTGCTGAATCGCTCGGCAGAAATACAATATCTACTAGTGGCAAGTTTCAGGGGGGAGAGCGGAGCGCACATACTCATATCCAGCAATATTTTGAGCGCCGTCTTCCCGATACTTATAAACAAACACGCAATCAGCTGATTGGCATGGATTACTCCAGTAAATTTTCTCCATGGCTAGCGCTGGGTTGTTGTTCGGCGAGATCCATTGCAAAACAGTTATCGGAGTATGAAATTTGCTATGGTGAAAACGATGGAACCTACTGGCTGTGGTTTGAATTACTCTGGAGAGACTACTTCCGGTTTCTGCACTTTAAGTATGGCAAAAAACTGTATTCCCCAAAAGGTTTGAGTAAGCATTTGGGCAATGAGTTTGATAGTGAGCATTTCTTAAAATGGTCGTCTGGCAATACCGGAGAATCACTAATTGATGCCGGCATGCGTGAATTGAAAAACACGGGCTACCTATCCAATCGTATGCGTCAAATCGTGGCAAGTTATTGGATTTATGACTTGAAGGGTGATTGGCAGGCGGGTGCTGCTTGGTTTGAGTCTCAATTAATTGACTACGACGTTTATAGCAATCAAGGTAATTGGTTATATATTGCTGGCAAAGGAACAGATCCTAGAGGGGGGAGACCTTTTAATGTGGCTAAGCAAACCCAAGAGCATGATCCTCGTGATGTATATCGCCAAATGTGGCTGACTTAGCGTTTAAAGACATTCTGCGGAATAGCGTTGCGATGGATAATGGTGATCACATCATTTTTTGCGCTATTTTGGAATAATCGTCATGGAAATTAAGGTCAACTTTCTCGATAAGCTTCGCCTAGAAGCAAAGTTCGATGACTTCACTGTAATTGCTGATCAACCAATTCGATACAAGGGTGATGGATCTGCTCCGGGGCCATTTGATTATTTCTTGGCTTCATCTGCTTTATGTGCAGCTTATTTTGTAAAGTTGTACTGTGATACCCGCAATATATCTACTGAAAACATCCGTCTTTCACAAAATAATATTGTTGATCCAGAAAATCGTTACCAGCAAATCTTTAAGATCCAAGTCGAATTGCCAGAGGATATTTCTGCAACTGATCGACAGGGCATCTTGCGCTCTATTGAGCGTTGTTCAGTAAAAAAGGTAGTGCAGGCAGGACCAGAGTTTGTCATTGAGGAGGTTAAAAACTTAGATGCAGATGCGCAGACCCTGCTGACCTTAAAGCCGGCTTCTGATGTGAGTACCTTTATTCCCGGCAAAGATCTGCCGCTAGAGCAAACGATTGCCAATATGTCAGGTCTCTTGGCCAACCTAGGAATAAAGATCGAAATTGCCTCGTGGCGCAACCTGATTCCCAATGTTTGGTCATTGCATATTCGTGATGCGCACTCCCCAATGTGTTTTACCAATGGAAAGGGCTCTACGAAGGAAAGTGCTTTAGCTTCTGCTTTGGGTGAGTACATTGAACGACTAAGCAATAACCATTTCTATGCAGGTGCATTCTGGGGTGAGGATATTGCTAACGCTGCGTTTGTTCATTATCCAAATGAGCGGTGGTTCAAGTCTGGCAAGAAAGATGCGTTGCCGACAGAAATTTTAGATGAGTACTGCCTAAATATTTATAACCCAGATGGGGAGTTGTGCGCTTCACATCTGGTAGATACTAATTCTGGAAATTTGGAGCGCGGAATTTGTTCGCTGCCTTATGTGCGCCAATCCGATGGTGAAATAGTTTATTTCCCATCAAACCTGATTGAAAATTTGTTCGTAAGTAATGGTATGAGTGCTGGTAATACCTTAGCCGAAGCTCAGGTTCAGTGCTTATCAGAGATTTTTGAGCGAGCAGTAAAGCGTGAAATTCTGGAAGGTGAAATTGCATTGCCAGATGTACCACAGGAGGTCCTCTCAAAGTACCCCAGTATTTTGGCTGGCATTCAGAGTCTGGAGGAACAGGGCTTCCCCGTACTGGTAAAGGATGCCTCTTTGGGTGGGGTTTATCCAGTGATGTGCGTAACTTTGATGAATCCACGAACTGGTGGGGTATTTGCTTCCTTTGGTGCGCATCCAAGTCTTGAGGTTGCGCTAGAGAGAAGCTTAACTGAGTTATTGCAAGGGCGTAGCTTGGAGGGTTTAAATGATTTGCCCCCGCCCACTTTTGCTAGCGAAGCAGTGACTGAACCCAATAATTTTGTAGAGCACTTCATCGATTCTAGTGGCATCGTATCTTGGCGCTTCTTCAGTGCTAAATCAAATTATGAATTTGTGGAATGGGATTTTTCTGGTGACGGTGAAAATTCTAATGCCCAGGAGGCTGAAGCTTTGTTTGGCATTCTGAAGGATATTGGTAAAAAATCGTATATGGCGGTATATGACGAGTTGGGTGCCATCGCCTGTCGAATCTTAGTGCCTGGGTATTCAGAGATTTATCCGATTGAAGATCTCGTCTGGGATAACACCAATAAGTCTCTGCTGTTCCGCGAAGACATTCTCAATTTGTCTCAATTAGATGATGTTGGCCTAGCTGCACTCTTGGATCGTTTAGAGAATAACGAGCTAGATGAGTATGGCGACATTGCCACACTGATTGGTATTGAGTTTGATGAAAATACAGTCTGGGGTCAGCTCACTGTGCTTGAGTTGAAGTTGCTGATTCAGTTAGCGCTAAAGCAATTTGAAGAGGCGCATGAGCTAATAGGTGCTTTTCTTCAGTACAACGACAATACTGCCGATCGAAAATTGTTTTATCAAGCTCTTGATGCCTACCTTGAGGTGTTCCTAGATGATGAATTAGAGCTATCAGACTATATAGTCAACTTCCGTCGCATGTTCGGTGATGCTAGGATGGAAGCTGTTTTAGGGTCAATCGATGGGAGCGTTCGTTTTTATGGTTTAACGCCAACCAATATGAAGCTTGAGGGTCTTGATAGGCATCATCGCTTGATGGATAGTTATCGAAAATTACATAAGGCACGAGCCAGCAGCGCAACATTTAAATAAAGCTAAGGAATGCAAGAGGAATTTGAATGAAGACATTCACTGCGGCTGAGGCAATTACTTCGCGTATGCCGGAAGGGCATTTATAAAAGAAGCCATCTCAAAAGAGGCCATCCTAAAGTTACTTAATATATCTGCGCGGGCTCCCTCGGGCACGAATACTCAGACTGCCATCAATTGGCGCTAAAGAGGATGAGATGCTTGTGTGCGTTATGGCACTGGGATATGCCGACAAAAGCGAAATAGTAAACAGCTTTCATACCCCCCGGAGTGAGTGCTGAAGAATTTGCTACCTGGGTAAAGTGACAGGGTCCAACCCGCTATTTCTAATGATTTTTAGAAGCTTCTGCCCAATCCCTTATAAATTTTATGGATTAAAGCTGGGTTATATTTTTCAATAAACCTCATTTAAAGGCTTTAAATAGGGTTTTTGGAAATATTTGTTGCTTTGCAATAAAAAAACCTTGCATTTCTAAAATAGCGATTTTAGAATGGTGCATTGCAATAAAAAACCCACACATTTACTTAAAGATAGGATTAATCATGTTCCAAAACCAATTAAACGATCAGTTCGCAGCCGCACAAGCTAAAGCAATCGAAACAGCTAAACATTTAGCACAAGTTGCTGTTGAAAGCGCTCAAGAATTAGCTGAAATCAATCAAGCTGCTGCTAAAGATGCTTTAGCTGCTGCTCAAGATTCAAGCTCACAATTATTAGCAATCAAGGATCCACAGCAATTAGCTAAATTAGCTCAGCCAGAAGCTGCCCAAGAAGCTGTTAAATATGCCGCTGCTTACCAAGCTAAAGTTAGCAATGTAGTTCGTAACGGTAACAAAGAAGTGGCTCAAGTAGTTGACGCTTCTATTGATGACGCACGCGCTGAGTTGGTTAAGTTTGTTAAAGAAGCTACTAAGACAGCACCTGCTGGATCTGAGGCTTTTGTTTCTGCATTCAAAACTGCATTTGATTCTTCAATCCAACAATTCGACCAGGTTCGTGCAACTGCAACTGATGCATTTGCTAACTTCGAGAAGAGTGTTGATGCTGCATTGGCAAACATTCAAGGTCAAAACGTTGTTGCTAAGCCAGCTGCAAAAACTCGCAAAGCTGCTTAATTAGCTATCTAGTTAGTAGTTAATTTTGCTGTTAAAAAAGCCACCCTCGGGTGGCTTTTACTTTTCAGAATCTTTACCTCTTATTTAATCCAGGTAATAAAGTCTTCTTTAGACTTCCTCACTTTTTTCAAGTTGACTAACCAGTCCTCATCAGCCTTCCTGTAGCCCAGGGGTAGCATTACAACGCTGCGCAAACCCTTATCTTTGAGATTGAGGATTTCATCTAGCGCTGCTGCATCAAATCCCTCCATGGGAGTGGAGTCTACCTCTTCGTATGCGGCAGCGATTAGGGCTGTGCCTAGTCCAATATAAGCTTGCTTTGCAGCATGTGTGTAATTCGTTTCGGCATCTCTTGCTGTGTAGCTGCTCAGTAAATTTTGACGATAGATTTCGCCCGCCTCACTTTTAAAATTGCGTAACTTCTCGGTCATATCAAATGATTGGTTGATGCGTTCTGCAGTATAGGTATCCCAAGCGGCAAAAACGAGCAAGTGAGAAGAATCTACAACTTGTGTTTGGTCCCAGGAAATTGCTTTAATCTTTTCGCGAATAGATTTATTAGTGATCACCAGTACCTCATATGGCTGCAGTCCACTAGAGCTAGCAGTCAAACGAATAGCCTCCAGAATTTGTTCTACTTTTTCCTGTGGAACAGATCTTGTGGAATCCATTTTTTTGGTAGCGTAGCGCCATTGCAGTTTGTCAATCAAGCTCATTCATGTTCCTTGAGATTTAATAAAGTTACTAGATTGTTCAGTGTAATTTATATTGAGTTAATGCGCTAAATGGGCTCTTAGTTTTAATTCTTCTAAAGGGGTTAATATAAGCTTATTCAAACTCTACAAACTTCAATATGAATCAAATTGAAATTATTCGAGAAGTAAGTGACGTCATGGATGCTTTAGGAGTTGCAGTTGTATCTATAGGTGTTTTATGGGGGTTCTTCTGTTTTGCAAGGGGCTTAATTACTCAGACGGCAGATATTGCCTATAAATTCTTTCGTCTTCAAATTGTGCGCTCCCTTATTCTGGGGCTAGAAGTCCTGGTTGCGGGGGATGTCATTCGTACTGTAGCAATTAGTCCAACGTTGACTAGTGTGGCTGTATTGGGCGCCATCGTTTTAATCCGCTGTTTCTTGAGTTGGTCGCTAACTCTCGAGATTGATGGCCGCTGGCCTTGGCAAGCGCCGAGATCGGGTCAATCAGAATAACTGGTATTTTTCTGCGTAAAAAAGGGAGTCCTCAAGACTCCCTTTTGTTTAGCGGCCTAACGAATGCTTATGCAGCTACAGCTTCATGTGGCTCAGTAACAGATGAGCGTATTAGGTAATCAAATGCCCCAAGTGAAGCTTTAGCACCTTCGCCCATGGCAATAATGATTTGCTTATAAGGAACGGTAGTGCAGTCACCGGCAGCAAATACACCTGGTAAAGAGGTTTCACCTTTTGCATCAACAATCACTTCACCATGCTTTGAAAGATCAACGCTGCCTTTAAGCCAGTCAGTATTTGGTAACAACCCAATTTGTACAAAGATGCCTTCAAGCTCAATCGTATGCTCAGCATTGTTGGTACGGTCTTGATAGCGTAAGCCACTGACCTTGCCATCTGCGCCCAATACTTCTTTGGTGAGCGCACTCATAATGACAGTCACATTTGGCATACTAGCCATCTTCTTTTGCAATATCGCATCTGCGCGCAATTTGCTATCAAATTCAATTAAGGTTACGTGGCTAACGATACCCGCTAAATCGATGGCAGCCTCAACGCCGGAATTACCGCCACCAATCACAGCAACACGCTTGCCTTTGAATAAAGGGCCATCGCAGTGAGGGCAATAAGCAACGCCTTTGCCGCGATATTCTTGTTCGCCAGGGACATTCATTTCTCGCCAGCGGGCGCCGGTACTGATGATCACGGACTTGCTAGTAAGGACTGCACCATTAGCCAACTCCACTTCAAGACCATGATTCGTTTTGCGTAAAGCAGAGGCGCGCTGTAAGTTCATGATATCGACTTCATAGCTCTTCACGTGCTGCTCAAGCGCTTGAACTAATTTTGGACCCTCAGTCTCCTTAACGGAAATGAAGTTCTCAATACCCATGGTATCCATTACTTGACCGCCGAATTTCTCAGCAACAATGCCAGTGCGAATACCTTTGCGCGCAGCATAGATTGCTGCAGCCGCACCAGCAGGGCCGCCACCAATGACCAATACGTCAAATGGATCTTTGGCGGAGAGTTTTGCAGCCTCTTCCTTGGGGCTAGATGTGTCGAGTTTGGCAACAATTTCTTCGACACTCATGCGGCCTTGGCCAAATACCTCACCATTCAAGATCACTGTCGGCACAGCCATGATTTGGTGTTGATCTACCAAGCCTTGGTAAAGAGCGCCATCAATCATTTCATGAGTGACATTAGGATTGATGGCAGCCATCAAGTTCAAAGCCTGCACAACATCAGGACAATTATGGCAAGACAAGGAGATGAAGGTCTGAAAACTGAGTTTTGTATCAAGCTTGATAATGCGGTCAATCACTTCTTGCTCAACTTTTGCTGGGTAGCCACTAGCTTGCAGAATGGCTAAGATGAAGGAGGTCATCTCATGACCCATCGGTAAGCCAGCAAAAGTAATGCGCGCGACTTGATCGGTCTTGCTAACGGTAAAACTTGGAATGTGCTCACTCTTGCCGTCAGTTTTTACGATGATCTTGTCTGATTGCTCGGCTACTTCATTTAAGAGTTCAAGCATCTGTCCAGAGCTATCACTGCCATCGATACTAGCCACCAAAACAATGGGGCTAACGATCTTTTCAAAATAGATCTTCAACTGGGATTTGATATTGGTATCAAGCATGATGATTTCCTTGGGTATTTTTTAGGTGAGTCTATTGGGCAGGATCTTGTCCTCTCCAATAGACTCTCTTAAAGAGAGTCTATGGATTACTGGTTCTACTTAGATCTTGCCTACGAGATCCAAAGATGGAGTCAATGTTGCTGCGCCTTCTTTCCACTTAGCTGGGCAAACTTCGCCTGGATGTGCTGCTGTGTACTGAGCGGCCTTCAACTTACGTAAAGTTTCAGAAACGTCACGAGCGATTTCATTTGAATGAATTTCTGCTGTCTTAATGATGCCTTCTGGGTTGATGATGAATGTGCCACGCAATGCCAAACCTGCTTCAGGAATATGAACGCCGAATGCATTTGTCAAAGTGTGTGTTGGGTCGCCAACGAGTGGGAACTTTGCTTTACCAACAGCAGGAGATGTTTCATGCCAAACTTTGTGTGAGAAATGGGTATCAGTTGTTACGATATAAACCTCAGCACCCATTTTTTGGAATTCAGCATAGTTCTCGGCTGCATCTTCAATTTCTGTTGGGCAGTTAAAAGTAAATGCTGCTGGCATGAAAATCAAAACTGACCAATGACCCTTGAGGGTTTCATCAGTAACAGTTACAAACTTGCCATTGTGGAAAGCTTCGGTTTTGAAAGGTTGTACTGCAGTATTAATAATGGACATACTATGCTCCTAGTTTTGGTTAATCAATTTTGTTAGTAACTCCTGCAACTAGGTGAATTTTGAACCTCAGTTGTTTATTTGTCTAATGAATAAATTTGATATTTATGATCGAATTTTTAGATAATTGACTGTTAGGATGTTTTTGGGTGTTATGCGCTCTAGGTTTAACCCTCAATTGCGTTATTTAATACCGCTAAAGTCTATATAATCGCCCTAAAATTTGACATTAAAAATTCTTCGTCTACCCAATATCTAATTAACCCAATTATGAATAAGAAAATCATCCTTGCTTTTTTAATAGCTACATCTTCACTCTTGATGTCTGTAGGTGTTGCTCACGCAGATGAGAGTCTGTCCCCAATTCCCAAGATTTCTAATGAGTGGACTTTTGACGTTACGCCTTATGTCTGGGCCCCTAACATTAGCTCGACACTCAATTACAAAGGGCAATATCTTAATACTGCAGATGTCAGTATGAATAATGTGATTAGTAATCTGAAGTCTGGTGGAATGATTGCTGGAGAGGCTCATTACGGTAGTTGGGGCGTGATGGCTGATCTAGTTAGTGCTACTTTGCAAAAAACTGGTACTACGTCAGTCACTCCAGCGCCGGGTTATAACTTTAAGTTAGCGATGAAACCTACTATTCAGCAAACAATTTTGACTGGTGCTGCTACTTATAATTTATTAAACAATCAAAATGCTAATGTTGACGGCTTATTAGGGGTTCGCTGGATTAGCATCACAGCTACCCTGAACCTTGCGCTTGACGGTACAAATTATTCATTGAGCGACTACAAGACTGTAAGTACTGTTGATCCAATTGTAGGTTTTAAAGGGCGCTACCGCATTGCGGATTCAACTTGGTACGTTCCTTTTTACGCCGATATTGGCAGCGGTGGCGGTACAACTAACCTAACATGGCAGGCTTTGGCAGGCGTTGGTAAGACATTCGAGAAATGGGTTGATGTTGCCTTGGTTTATCGTGGCCTTTACTACGATATGAGCAGCTCAAAAACGAATGGTGCGGGTCTTCTGCAAAAGACAACCTTTCAAGGTCCGCAATTATCCGCAACATTTCACTTCTAATTTCGCTTTTTGAAAACCGCTATGAAATTCAATTTCAAAATTACCGCGGCTTCAATATTAGCTGTCGCATTTATAGACTCATCATTCTCTCAAGAAATTCCTGCGCGGGTAGGTACAGTGGCTTCTGAGAATTCAGGTGCCATCACTGTTTCTGCTAAACCAGGAGTTGATAGCGTTGATATTGCAAAGAAACTAGCAAACCCAATTGCCAATATGATTTCGGTACCACTGCAATATGAATTTAGTCGTGGCTTAGGAAGAAATCAGGGCGGATCAGAGCAGACTCTCCTGTTTCAGCCGGTAATGCCATTTAATTTGGGTGGCGGCGATACCTTTATCGTGCGTCCAATTGTTGCCGGTGTTCGAGAAGTAAGCATTCAAGGCCCTACAGGACAGCCCTATTCAGGTTACGGTATTGCCAGCGTCACCTTAGAATCTTTTTATGCGCCTAACACTAACTCATCTTGGATTTGGGGTGTTGGTCCTTACGCTCAATCTCCATCCGGTAATAGCGGACACTTTGGCTCTCAGCAAACGGGTGCCGGTGTGACTGGAGTGGTACTCAATCGTGAAGGCCCTTGGACCTACGGATTACTTGGTTACCAATCATGGAACATGGGCGGTAACCCAGCATTTGGCACGCAAAATAATTTGTATGGCCAACCTTTCGTTGCCTATACCAATAAAGAGGCGGTTACTTACACAGTCAATATGGAAGCTTTGTATAACTACGATTCACACCGTACTTCGAATCCGCTTTATGTTGGCGTCTCGAAGTTAATGGTGTTTGACGGCGTTCCTATTTCATTTGGTGCTGGCCCAATGTATTACGTTAGCAACACGCCTGGCGGCCCATCTGGTTGGGGTGCTCGCGCTACGGCAACCTTGGTCATTTTGAAGTAATTCGTTGCACCAGTGCTAACTTATAAAAAGATAGGAAGTCCATCATGAAACAAAAAATGTTTAAAAAAGTATTGGCTGCTTCGGTTTCAGTTACCTTAGCATTTGCACCATTGGCCGGCGAGGCCTGCACTAGCTTCTTGCTTAAAGGTAGCGACGGTGGTTATGTATATGGCCGTACGATGGAGTTTGGCTTACCCTTGAATTCGCAATTAACTACTATTCCAAGAGCTTATGCCCTCAAAGGAATTGGTGTTGATGGTAAATATGGTTCGGGCCTCAATTGGAATTCAAAATATGCAGTCACTGGCATGAATGCACTTGGCTTGCCTGAGTTTGTAGACGGCATGAATGAGAAAGGCCTCATTGGAGGCTTACTAAACTTTCCAAACAGCGCTGCATATCCAGCAGTTACTCAAGCAGATTCAGCTAACAGTATCAATTCAGTACAGGTACTCACTTATGTCCTGACAAGTTTTGCCACTGTTGATGAGGTTAAGGCTGGCTTACCGAAGATTCAAGTGAATGGCGCCAAGTTGGCTGTTTATGGCAATCGGACTCCTCCAGTTCACTATACATTCCATGACGGCAATGGAAAAAGTATTGTGGTTGAGTACTCCAAAAATGGATTATCTATTTACGACAATCCGACTACTGTGTTGACTAATGATCCTCCATTTCAGGATCACCTCAATAGCATTGGTAACTACTCCAATCTCTCTAAGGTGGAGAAGCCACCGCTGGTAATTAATGGCGCTACCTATGCAGCTCCAAGTTCTGGCAACGGATTGCATGGTCTGCCTGGCGATTTCTTGAGCCCGAGCCGTTTCATTCGCGCACTATTTTTATCCAACTCAGTACCAACAAACCTTACAAATGCGCAGATGGATGGTGCTGCGTGGCATATCCTCGGAAGCTTTGATATTCCTCCTGGATCAGTCACTTTGCCGGCTAGTAATCCCTATGGTGGCGGCACTGGTGGATATGAAGTGACTGAATGGACTATTGTGGCGAACAATAAAACCATGTTCTACAACGTCAAGATGTTTGAAAATAATAATATCTATACATTCGATCTGAAAAAAATGGATGTGAATGCTAAAGAAATAAAGTACGTTAAATTAGCTCAGCCAAAAGTTTTGGTTCCAATGAATTAATTGAATTCAGTTTGGTTATTTAATATTGAAAGAGGCTCGCTTGTCGAGCTTCTTTTTTTAATCGATCGATGCTCTCTTATTATTTAAAAAATGAGTCATCAATCGTAAATGAAGTTAAATAGAGGTCCCCAGTGAATCTAAAATCTAAAATTATTTATGCAGGTGTACTGGGTCTTTTCTCTAGCCTAGCATCAGCGGTTCAGTTGCTTGATCCACCATCAACCCCTAAGGTCACCAATATTACGGTCTTTGTGGCAAAAAAAATTGTCACGATGGATCCAGCCATTCCGCATGCAACTGCTGTGGCTATTGCTGATGGTCGTATTTTGTCTGTAGGCTCTTTGGAGGATATGAAGCCTTGGACAAGCAAGTACCCAACAATCATTAATAAAGATTTTGCTAACAAAGTCATGTGTCCAGGCTTTATTGAGCCACATGCACACCCCTTGTTGGGCGGTATTTTATTTAATAAGCCACTGCTGACGCCTTCACCAATGCCAAATCCATGGGGGCCAGCATTTCCTGGGGTTGCTAATTTACAGTCAGCCATGGCACAGCTCAAAAAATACTCTGATGACATCAAAGACCCAAATCAGACTTTATTGGCATGGGGTTTTGATGTGGTAGCCATGGGAAAGATGCCTGATCGCCAACTTTTAGATCAAGCTTCCAGTACTAGACCAATCATTGTATGGGATGCTTCTGGCCATGATATGTATGTCAACAGTGCTTTCATCAAGTCCTACGGTATCACGCCTGAGAAGGTGAAGAATGTGAAGGGTGCAGGTCTTGATAAGGATGGCCAATTAAATGGTCAATTTTTAGAAATACCTGCGGTCACTTATATTTTAGGGGTTGCTGGTAAAGACGTTCTTAACCCAAGTGAAATTCCTACCGACTACTTATATATGAGTGATCTGATGCAACAGGGCGGAATTACTACATCTGGTGATTTAGCGTTTGGCACCTTGAATATTGAGACAGAGTTAAAAATTGCCAAGGCATTTAGTCAATCAGCGTCCGGTTCTTTACGTATTGTTCCAGTTGTTTACTCAGACCCATTTATTCAGAAGTATGGAGATAATGCTATTGCTGAAGCTCAAGCTCTGAAGCAACAAGATAATGACCGTTTAATTTTCCAGGGCGTGAAGTTCTATAGCGATGGTGGTTACTTGCCAGAAACGATGCGCATGGAGCACCCAGGCTATACCGACGGCAGTCTAGGTTCATCAAACTATCAGTCTGCACAAGACTTTGCTGCTGCTATGAAGCCATGGTGGGATGCGGGATACCATATTCACATTCACAGCAATGGCGATATCGGAAATCAAAATTCCATCAATGCCTTACAGCTAATGCTGGATGCTAAGCCACGTTTTGATCATCGTTACACAATCAATCACTTTGGCATTCCATCAACTGCAATGGTAATGAAAATCAAGACCCTCGGCGCAGTAGTCAGCGCCAATATTTCTTATATATCAGAGCGAGCTAAATTAGAGTACCCGGCATTAGGCATGGATCGCGTGTCTTATGCAACTCGACTTGGAACTTTAGTTCGTAGCGGCATCGTTACTTCAATTCATTCGGATGCTCCTGTATCTGCACCAGTGCCACTAAAAGAAGCATGGACCGCAGTGACTCGCAAAGACGTTTATAAGGATGGCAAGGTATGGGCCCCAGCTGAGGCAGTAACCGCTGCTGATGCAATGAAGATGATTACCATTAATGCCGCTTATACATTGGGAGTTGAAGATAAGGTCGGCAGTATTGAAGCTGGAAAGTTTGCAGACTTTGCAGTCTTAGACGCTGATCCACAAACTGTGTCTGTAAATAAGATTAAAGATATTGGGGTATACGCAACGGTATTGGGTGGCAAGGTCATTCCAGTTACAGAAACCAAGAAGCCTAGACCTTTGGAGTAATGCTCTTGAGGATGGCGGCATAAAAAAAGCCAACCCTCAGTTAGCTTTTAATTTGTTGTGATTCGCAGTGAATATAGGTTAATTTAAGGCTACCACTCCAGAAATGAGATTGATACCCAACGCCAGTAATGAAGTATTAAATACAAATCCTGTCATACCTTGAATCATGACCAAGAAACGCATTCTGGAACTGGCAATATTGACATCGGCAGTTTGGCAAGTCATACCAATCACGATTGAGAAGTACATAAAGTCTATATAGCTAGGCCTTAATTTTAAGGCGAAAATTAATGGAGCTTCTTTGGATTTTTCTAATTCTTGGTAGTAGACATGCGCATAGTGCAGGGCAAAGGCAGTATGAACATAAAACCAAGAAATAATGTAGGTTGCTAGCACTAGCCCAACATGACGAATAGCAAGATGGAGGGGGAGTGTCCTGATATCTGCAAGCATGATCACAATCGTGACTAAACTGGCCACTGATGCAAGTACGATAACCAATAGAATCATCGCCGCCCCATCATCCTCTTTCTTGGAAAGAGCCAACATGTTTACTTGGGTCGAGAAATACATCATGATGTAAGTCAGGATAAGGTAAAGACCGCCTGCCAGTATCCAAGACAGGGCCAAGTGGACTATTGGGCTTATTGCTGTCGGAATCAAAAAATAGGAGCCAAACCCAGTAATCAAAACAATGGCTAGTCTATGAATAGCGCCTATTTGATGCCAGTACTGTGTCCAGGGGGATACTTTCATATTGACTCTAGTATGCACTTAAAATAGAGGGCGTTACTCGCCGACTCATCGTTTACCAAGATAGATTTGTAGTGGACAATACTGATAATGTTAATCAATAAGAGGGTTTTAAAGTGCGGTCAAATATCAAAAGTTGGAGCCTAGTAGTTGGCACACTCATTATTTTGGCTGCCTGTGTTATTTCTTATGTCTTGACTAAGCCTGCTGAGGCTGATGTATCGACCCTATTGATTCCCATTGCTATTCAAACTGTATAAATGAATTTAATCATGACTATTACCTATAAATCTTTTTCAAGACATGTCGCCTTAGCTTTACTTGTCACCGCATTTTTAGCTGGCTGCCAATCTACTGGGCAAGACGGCAAACCGCTTACCCCGGCAGAAATTATGCAAAAGCGTGACGCTACCTTAAAAATGTCTACGACTGGTCTTGATGCCTTGATCAAGCAGAATCCCGCTGTTCAAAAGGAGATTGATCAAGCCGCTGGCTATGCAGTCTTTACAACCACCAATGTCAATATTGTTTTGATATTGGTGGCTCGAGGTGAAGGCGTATTGTTTGATAAACGACGTAAAGATCCCATATTTATGCAGGCACTTAAAACCGGCGAGGGTCTAGGGGCTGGTTACCAAGACCAATACCAAGTTGCGATCTTTAAAACTCCTGGTGCAATCGATCAGTTTTTATTGACTTCAATTGATGGTAGGCGTGGTGGTATTGACGTAGATGCCAATTACTCAGCTGGGTCTGGTGGAACCATTCGTTCGTTTAATCCTGAAATCACTTTTTACACTGTTGGACTATCAGGATATGACTTGCAAGCCAATTATGGCGGCACCCTCTACCTAGTCGATCAGCAACTCAATAGCCCTGCAATCCTAGATAGCCTGCCAAAGAAGAAGCCGGATACTAAATAAAACAAGTGAAGTAAGGCAAGAAGATGGATCAAAGCCACGTCGATTCATGGTGGTTTTAAGCCCCCGCTAGCAATAGCTGGGGTTTTTCTTTTTGAGAGGGCTCATCTACTGGTATTTCTCTATGGCAACCCTTCTTAACGAGAGTAGATTAATGAGTGACTACACCCATCTGAAAGGCTGATATGAGCAAGAAATCATTGGATATGAATGCAATACCAGGGCAACAAAGAGCAATTGATGCGACTAAAGCTGCTGGGCGTGTAGCAATTGAAAGCGCTCAGGCAATTGCGCAAATTAATCAGCGGGCTACCCAAGAATTGGCCGCCATGATCCAGAAGCGAGTATCTGAGTTGATGAAAACCCAAAATCCTCGCTCTACTTTTGAGTATGTTCATGCTGAGGTCTTGCAAGATGCCGCAAAAGAGATCTCTCAATATCATAATCAATTACTGCAGGTCCTTAAAAGTGGCAACCAAGAGTTGGCTTATATAGCTGAGACCATGATTCAAGAATCTAAAGCGGATTTCATTCACTTTGTGAATGATGCTACCGATAATGCACCGCTTGGTAGCGAAGCTTATATATCTGTATTTAAAACTTCATTTAACAACGCTTTGCAGAATTTTGAAATGATTCGCGCTGCAATGGCAGACTCGTTTACCAATTTTGAGAAGAGCGTTGAGAATGTAGGCAGCCTCACCAACCCGAAGAGCGTCACAAAAAAGAAGAGCTAAAGATTTACAGCATTAATACTGTTTTTGAAATTCTAGGGCGGTTGTGATGGTCTGAAAATGAATATCTACAGTGGATTCAATTTCTTTACCATAGCCGCCCGCCATTGAAAATGCAATGGGTAGTTGTCGGTCGAGCGCATATTGAAATACCATTTCATCCCGTAAGCGCATTCCTTCCTTGCTAATCTGCAGTCTTCCCAACCTATCGCCCTCATGGGGATCGGCGCCAGCTAAGAAGATGAGGCAGTTCGCCTTGAATCGTGCGTCGAGTTGGTCAAGGCATTCCCCTAGTGAGCGCAAATAAGTTTCATCATTGCAGCCATCAATGAGACCTAGATCAAGGTCACTTTGCTCTTTCTGAAATGGAAAATTATTTTCTCCATGAATCGAGAGGGTGAAAATAGAATCATCATTTTGCAGAATCGATGCCGTGCCATTGCCTTGATGAACATCTAAATCAATTACGGCAATTTTGAGAGATGGATTCACTTCTTTTTGGAGGGTGCGCGCAGCAATAGCCGAATCATTAAAGACGCAAAACCCGCTGCCAGTATCTCGATAAGCGTGATGGGTGCCGCCAGCTAGATTTGCGGCAATGCCTTCTCGTAAGGCGGTCTTCACCGCTGCCACAGTTGCACCTGCCGAACGACGAGAGCGTTCTACCATTTGCTCGCTCCAAGGGAAACCAATTTCTCTTTGCTCTTGGGGTGAAAGTTTTCCTTCAATGACTTTAATGAGGTAGCTTGGATCGTGGGCGTACAAAATTTGCGTGTCTGTCGCTGGTGGCGCTTCTATAAGCTCAATATTTGCTTGCGTACTCACTAAATCACGCAAACGAGAATATTTCTCCATTGGAAAACGGTGACCCGGTGGAAGCGGCAATACAAAATGGTCTGTGTAAAAGGCCTTCATGCTTTGCTCACACCTCTCTAGCATAGTCCTTAAGGATATTTAAGGGGACTGTCTCTAGTGCCTTAATATGAGTGCTTTCAAGCTTGATGAATGGAGCGCAATTTGCATTTACGGCTTCAACCCAGCGATTAATGCATAAACACCATTGGTCACCCGCAACCAATCCTGGAAACTGATACTCTGGTCTTGGGGTAGTTAGGTCATTACCCTTCTGAAGGCTAAATTGCAAAAACGCATTTGTGACAATGGCACATACTAGATGGCTGCCTACATCCTCTTCATTGGTTTTACAGCACCCATCTCTAAAAAACCCAGTAAGAGGGTCAAAAGAGCAAGGTATTAGCGGTTCCCCAAATACATTTAACGCAATCTCTTTTTGCATGACAACCTTTAAATTAATGTGTCAGCCAGTTTATTGAATAAGCCGTAAACTTGCCGAACAATGACTCAGTTAGAAAAGCTTACTTTGTTTTACGATGGCGCCTGCCCCTTGTGTCAGGCAGAGATTCTTTTTCTATCGGGGCGAAATCAAGCCAATCTTTTAGGCTTTGTCGATATTAATTCGGAACAATTTGACCCTCATAAGGTGGGTGTTTCATGCGAGGCAGCATTGGCCGCTATGTATGGGCAGTTTGCAGATGGCACATTAATTCAAGGTGTTTCAGTTTTTCCTGAAGCTTATCGACGGGCTAATTTACCTCGCCTCGCCTGGCTCTTTTCTAGAAAGCCATTACAGCCATTCTTCAAATTGGCATACCTCTTTTTTGCCAAGAATAGACATGCCATTTCTAGTCTTTTAGGGCCAGCAGCCTTGCGTTTGGTGAAATCAAATTCAGCCTCGAGTTCGCAATGAAGAGTCTTCGACTTTTTCTGATGGTTGCCCTATTGGGTATGTTGACCCCAACGGGTTTTGCTCGCGATCCACTGGAATTACCACAACATTTAAGCTCTGCAAAACTTCAGGGTAGTGGGAAACTCACTTGGTGGGGTCTGAATATTTATGATGCCTCCTTTTATCGAGTCGGCTCATTGACCTCTCCTGAATTTGCACTAGACATGCGCTACCAAAAATCATTCTCTGGAATCTCCATTGCTAATCGTAGTGCTGAGGAGATGAAGCGAATCGGCGTACCAGAGGCTCAAGCTGCGCTTTGGGGGAGGGAGTTGACCGCTTTCTTGCCTAACGTAGAGTCAGGTCATACTTTGACTGCTGCCTACTCCCCTAAACAAGGTACGATTTTCTACCACGATGGCAAACTGATAGGGCAAATACCTGGAGCAGAATTTTCAAAAGCGTTTTTTGGTATTTGGCTTGATCCAAAAACCAGCGCCCCAAAGCTTAGAACAGAACTGCTAGGACAATCTTGTCCACCACCACTTTTTAATGAGGCTTGCTAATTCATGAAATCACTTCTTGATCGATTCGTATTATTGGTATTTTGTGGACTATTTCTGGTTTCATGTTCCACGCCAAAAGTATCCCAATATGCCTCAGAGAAGCCCACCCTAGATTTAAGTGAATATTTTTCAGGAACGATCGATGCTTATGGCATCTTTACCGACCGCAGTGGCGAAGTGAAGAAGCGTTTTACTGTATTAATCAAAGCAAATTGGACAATGGTTGATGGTAAGAAGGTGGGTACACTGGATGAAAGCTTTGAGTATTCTGATGGTACAAAGCAAAAACGCATCTGGACCTTAACTGAGCAGTCCCCAGGCAATTTCATTGGGAGGGCGGATGACGTAGTGGGAGATGCCCAGGGCCAATTAGCTGGAAATGCCTTGAATTGGACTTATACCCTTGCCTTACCAGTAGATGGCACTATTTATAACGTGCAATTTAACGATTGGATGTACCTCATCAACCCCAAAGTAATGCTTAATAAGGCCAAGATGAGTAAGTTTGGGATTGAGTTGGGCGAGGTTACTTTGAGCTTCTATAAGCGCTAAGCAAAAGCTGTAGATTTGTGTCACACTTTCTTGGAACTCGCCGTTGAGCGTCTATACCAAGGAGATCAGGATGAATAACAAATTTAAGCAAGCTTCGATGGTTCTATCTGCAGTGGGAATTTGGTCATTAGTAGCCTGTCAATCCATGGAGCAAGGCACAGGGCAAAAAGCCAGTGCAAGTCTAGACTCAAGATCAGGATCGCAGGCTAAGGGTGACGTGACATTTACCTGGCAAGGAAATGATGTTCTGATCAATGGCAAGTTCTCTGGACTGAAGCCGAATGCAGAGCAAGGATTTCATGTTCACGAAAAGGGTGATTGCTCAGCTCCTGACGCGACTAGTGCAGGCGGTCACTTTAATCCTGAGACACAAGCCCATGGCATGCCAAATAGCGGCATGAATCACGCAGGGGATTTGCCCAACATTAAATCGGATGCAAGTGGTAATGCCACTTACACCGCTAAGCTTCATGGGTTTGCAGTAAACACTGGGCCAACTGGCATTGTCGGTCGCTCAGTTGTAGTGCATCGTGATCCGGATGATTACAAATCTCAACCTGCTGGAAATTCTGGACCACGTATTGCATGTGGCTTGATTAAGTAATTGAGATTCAATTAAATACATTAAAAGATACAGGGCATTTCATGAGAATCGAAGATACCGATCCAGCGCGTCACGCAGGGATTGAATATCCAATGGAAGTGGGTGCCCCTGTATTTGCACCGATCAAAGTCACAGAAGAAAAAGATAAGGCTGTCAATGTAGCGCGTCAGAATGCGAAGCTTGAGTATGACCGCATTATGGAGCAAGCCGAAGTCTTGATGAAGCAAGCAAAAGCCTTACAAGCAAGGCTAGATGCTACTGAAATGGTGCACAGTGCTAAATTTGGTTTTAATCCCATTCATGGAAAAATTTACCATTTGTACTATGACAGCAGAAATGGCGTTAATGTATTAATTCAGAATGGACCGAGTGGTTGGAGTTGCGGGATACCAGACGGTTGGACATATTCAATGGCTGTAAAGAAGTTAGGCGATAGTACCTGGGCGGTGATTGAAGACGACCCTTCTGACGCCCTTACTGTATTATGAATTTTCTAAAAAATATATAGGTGACATGTGACAAAAGCTCGAGTGGTTAGCCTTACTGAACTTGGTAGTGCAGACGTAATCAAGGTAATTGATAAAGAGTTGCCATCACCAGCAAAAGGTGAAGTGCAGATTCGTCAAACTGCTATTGGATTTAATTTTATTGACGTATACCAGCGCTCTGGCGTTTACCCGTTAGAAATGCCTACTGGACTGGGTCATGAAGCCGCCGGTGTTGTTGAGCTTGTGGGAGAGGGCGTTACAGACTTTAAAGTTGGTGATCACGTTGTTTATATGAACGCTGGTATTGGTGCTTATGCAAGCGCGCGCAATGTGGCGGCTGACAAATTAGTGCAGATACCCAGCAACATTTCTGATGAAGTAGCTGCTGCCGTCTTCTTTAAAGCGATGACTGCGCAATATCTGGTGCAAAAGACTTATAAAGTAAAAGCAGGCGATATCGTGCTGGTGCACGCAGCTGCAGGTGGTGTTGGTCAAATTCTGGCTGGTTGGGCAAAAGCATTGGGCGCATTTGTTGTTGGGACCGTTGGATCGTCCGCAAAGTTTGCGGCTGCTAAAGAAGCAGGTTGTGATGCAGTAGTTGATTACTCTCAGCCGAATTGGGTTGAAGAAGTACTGAAAGCGACTGGTGGCAAAAAAGCCAATGTTGTTTATGACTCTGTAGCTAAAACTACTTTCTTGGGTTCCTTAGATTGCACTGCTCCTTTTGGTACGGTTGCCTTGTTTGGTGCCGCATCTGGCCCAGCCCCAGAAATTCAGCCAGAAATCCTGAACAAGAAGGGTTGCCTGTTTTTAACAAGACCTTCTGTATTTCCGCATAACGCAACTTCAGCCTTACTAAAAGAAAATGCCAAAGCAGTATTTGATGCAATCGCTAAAGGGCAGGTCAAAGTGCAAATTGGCGCTAAGTTTTCTTTAGAACAAGCTGCTGAAGCTCATCGTGCTGCTGAAGGTCGAACAGTTTCGGGCGCTATTGTGATGACGCCTTAAGGTTCAGTGTTCTAGCGTACATAAGCCCCGTTGCCATAACAACGGGGCTTTTTTTATAGTTGAATCAGCGTACTATGGAAGAATGAAAAGGCTTCTTAAATTCATTATTTCCGCCCATCTAATCTTGATGAGTTCTTGGGCTTTGGCACAAATTCCAGAGACTCAATACTCACAGGGGATTTCTTATATTACTGGTGGCGTTGGTGAAGGCGAGACTGTGGCAATTCTTGCTGAAGCAAAGCAGTGGCCCCTGTTGTTGGAAATGTCTCAAATTGAAAATGGTAGAGGAGTCTGGATTTTTGGGGCATCTATCAAAATTCTAAACAACGCAAAGCAGACGATTTTTGATGCTCAAGCAGACGGCCCTTATATGTTGATTAATCTACTACAAGGTGAATACTCGATTGAGGCAATATACCAAGGGGCCGTTCAAAGGAGAGTGCTTTCTATTAAAGCCGATTCCCCACAAAAGATTTCCTTATTCTGGAAATAAGGCTCTCTCAAATGACGCATTGCGTCATAAGCTTAAACATTCAATTTAGACTATAGTTTCCTGATTGCTACAAAAATTAGGAGACGCATCAATGAAGAACTTTTTATCCAAAGGTAGTTTGGGCTTATTGCTCGCAGCAGTTCTGGCTTCAGCATCGTCTATTAGCAGCGCACAGAGTCCTGCCCCTGCAGGTGCTCAAGGCAAGACCGAAGCGCTATGGCTTGGGCAAGCAGGCTTTCGCATTAAAACTCCCCAAGGAAAAATGATTTTGATCGACCCTTGGATTACTGGTGGACCTAAGACTCCGCCAATGTACAAGAATGATTTAGCGGCGATTGGTCCGATTGATTTACTGCTCGTAACACACGCGCACGTCGATCATATTGGCGATGCTCCCGCTTTGGCTAAGATGAACAATATCAAGCTGTATGGCCCTGCGGATATGGTTACACCTTTAACTACCTTGGGAATACTTCCAGCAGACTTAGGTCATCGTTTTAATAAAACAGGCCGCGTTACTCCATTGCCTGGGGTTAAGGTGACTGCAGTGCAGGCTGAGCATTCATCATTATTGGTTTGGAAAAATCCCACAACAGACAAGATGGAGTCTCATCCTGCTGGTGAGCCTATGGGTTATATCATTGAGTTAGAAAATGGATTCAAGATTTGGCATATGGGCGATACCGGCTTATTTAGTGATATGAAATTTATTAGTGAACACTACAAGCCTGATTTAGTCATGGTTCCAATTGGTGGTAATTTCACCATGGCGCCTGATGATGCTGCATTTGCCTTGCGTACTTGGATTAAGCCAAAGATGGTTATCCCAATGCACTATAACTCTAATCCGATGACTAAGGGCACCTTAGCTGAGTTTCAGGCAGCTATGCAGGGTAGTAATATTAAAATCATCCCGATGACTGAGGGCGAAACTGTCCAGTTTTAACTAGTTTCTATTTCATCGACTCCAAGGATTTTTTTGAATTCAATTTCTGCCGAAGTGAGGGCTCAGCTTGCCCCTCACGGCGTTCTTTCAGCTGCCGTATACCTCGGTAATTTCTTATTGGTTACGGGTCGCACCGCTTTAGGTGAGCCTACTGGTATTGCGCCAGATATTTGTCGTGCGATAGCAAAGCACTTGAATGTAAGCTTGGAATTAACAGGCTATGAAACTCAAAACGAGGTAGTGGATGCTGCGGCTACTGGTAAGTGCGGCATTGTTTTAGTGGGATCTGATCCAGCGCGCGCACAAAAAGTGACATTTACTCCTGCTTATGTAGAGCTAGAGGCAACTTACTTAGTTCCCGCGAATTCCGCAATCCAGGATATTTCTCAGGTGGACCAGCCTGGAGTGCGCATTGCCTCTTTTTTCAAGAGCGCATACGATCTATGGTTGCAGCGTAATTTAAAACATGCCATCTTGGTTCATGCAGATAGCCTGGATGCGAGCAATGCGCTTTTTATCAGCGAACATCTTGATGCATTAGCAGGTCTTAAAACAGGCCTGGTGACTTTTGCTGAAAAAGTCCCTGGCTTGCGTATCTTAGATGGTCAGTTCACCGGTATTCAGCAAGCGATCGCTACCAAGAAAACCAATACAGAAGCAATCGAATTTTTAAGTGCATGCGTAGAAGAATTCATTCGCAATGGTTTGGTGACTGATTTAATTCGGCAGTATGAAGTGCAAGGCCTTTCTGCTGCACCTATTCATCAAAAAGTGAATTAAAAATAATATGAAAAAAATTGTATTGGCCTTGGGCTTAGTCTTTGCCCTTTTAACTTGCCATATTGCAAATGCTCAAACTGGTAGCTATCCCAATCACCAAATTAAAATCATCTCTCCATTTGCAACGGGTGGTATTGCAGATGGATTCTCCAGAATCATTGCGCAGGGATTAAGTGAGGCATTTGGGCAGCCAGTAATTGTGGAAAACAAGACTGGTGGTGGTGGAAATATTGGCGCAGACTTCGTGGCCAAGTCACCAGCAGATGGCTACACCTTAATCATGGGCAGTATTGGTACACATGCCGTTAATCCTTATTTGGTTAAGAGCATGCCCTATGACCCACTAAAAGATTTTGTACCGGTAGTTTTTGTGCTTGATGCCGAAGGTTTATTGGCAGTCAACCCGAATTTGCCAGTAAAAAATGTAGCGGAATTCATTGCCTACCTAAAAGCAAATCCTGGAAAGGTGTCCTATGGTTCTGGAGGTATCGGTACTGCCAGTCATTTAGCCGGAGAGCTTTTTGTAATGACTGCGAAGGTCGATATGACGCATATCCCCTATAAAGGAAACGCCCTCGCGATTACTGATTTAATTGGCGGTCAAACTCAGGCGATGTTTGCAACCATGCCCACTATTCTTCCTTATGTAAAAAGCGATAAGTTACGAGGTCTTGCTGTCACTGGCCCAAGCAGAGATCCATCTATGCCGGATTTACCCAGCATTAGTGAAACCTTGCCGGGATTTGATGTGAAGAATTGGATTGGTCTTTTTGCGCCAGTTGGTACACCGGCCGCAATTGTGAAAAAGTTACATGATGAAGTGAGCAAAATCATGCAGCAACCGGCGGTGCAGAAAAAGCTTGAGTCAGAGGGTGCAAAATATTACGCAATGACTCCGGAGGCATTTGGGGTATTTCAGAAGAAGGAATCTGTTCGCTGGGGCAAGATCATTAAAAGCGCAGGTATTAAGCCTGAATAGTCTTTTTTGGACCACCTGAGGGTCTAGCTTTTGGGGTCCGTTCAGAGGATAGTTTTATTTCTTGGCCGACTCGGTTTATAATTTCATAAGTAATTGAATTGAAAGGGATTATTCCCTTAATTCCACTTTTGCTGGTTTGACAGCCCCCGTAGGCTCTTGGACAATGCTTGGGGTGGTTTGAATCAAGCCATTGCCTTCCATGACAGCCAATACCTCCTTCTCCTCTAGCAAGCCGCATTTAATGCTCGAAGCCCGTGCGCTTTCTTGTGTTCGTGGTGAAAGGCGGTTATTTCAGGATCTCCATTTAACGGTCTCATCGGGAGAATGTCTCCATGTCCGTGGTGAAAATGGTGTCGGCAAAACGAGTCTATTAAGACTGTTGACGGGTTTATCCAGGCCAGAGGCCGGTGAAATTCTGTGGGGCGGTCAATCAATCTCTAAAGACATCGATATCTATCATCGTGTACTTTTATTTCTTGGGCATCGTGATGCCTTGAAAGAAGATCTTACTGCTCTCGAAAATCTGCAGCTATATGCCGCTCTTGATGGTGTTGAGCTCTCTGATGAAAAAGCTTTGTCTGCTCTTTGGCGTTTTGGTTTGCGCGGGCGTGAGTATTTACCGGTTAATTGTTTATCGGCTGGGCAGAAGCGTCGCGTCTTGATGGCTCGCATGCTGACGCGTCAAGCTAAGTTATGGATCTTGGATGAGCCCTTTAATGCGCTGGATATCCATGCGATGCAAGCTTTGCAAGGTCTTATTGGTGAGCATTTAGAGCAGGGTGGGCTAGTCGTATTAACTAGCCATCAAGAGGTAAGCCTTCCACAGATGAAGGTGCTTGATTTATGAATGCTTTGTTAGCCATCATTCATCGTGATTTACTCTTAGTGATGCGCCGCAAAAGTGAGGTGCTCACGGCTCTATTTTTCTTTGTTGTGGTTACTAGTTTGTTTCCATTGGGTATTGGGGCAGATACTGGATTGCTGCGAAAAATTGCACCAGGGGTTCTTTGGGTTGCAGCCCTGTTGTCGACCTTATTAGGGTTGCATCGCATGTTTGCAGCAGACTATCAGGATGGCTCATTAGAGCAACTTGCTCTATCGCCCCAGCCGATGGTGCTGCTAGTGGCTGGAAAAATCATTGCCCATTGGATTGTGTGCGGTTTGCCACTCGTGCTTTTGGCTCCGATTATTGGCATTCAGTATGACCTGGATGCTAGCTCTTTATATGTGTTGATGGGTACTCTATTATTGGGCACCCCAGTGCTATCCTTGCTAGGTTCTATAGGCGCCGCATTGACTTTGGGGGTAAGAGGTGGCAGCGTGTTATTAAGCTTATTGATACTGCCCTTATTTATTCCAGTGCTTATTTTTGGTGCTGGTGCTGTATATGCCAATAGTGTGGGCTTAGATACATCCGGCCATTTTTCATTATTAGGCGCTTTATTGATTTTGGCTTTAGCATTTGTTCCTTGGGTAAGTAGCGCTGCAGTAAAGATTGCGATTGAATGAGTCTAGTAAATAATTTTTCTAATCACCGCTTGGTTAACTGGTTTAAGTTATCTAGCCCCAGCACTTTTTATCCAGTGGCGGGTAAGCTCATCCCATTCTTTTGGGTTTTAACTTTTTTGTTTGGCGCTGCAGGTTTGTGGGTGAGTTTTTTTGTTGCGCCGGTCGATGCTGTTCAAGGTCAAGGCTATCGCATCATTTTTATCCATGTGCCCGCCTCTTGGATGTCGATGGTCATTTATTTGGTGATGGCTGCATGGGCTGGTTTGGGGTTGGTATTTAATACTCGTTTGTCAGCAATGATGGCGCAGGCACTTGCTCCAATAGGTGCATGGATGGCATTTTTATCCTTATGGACAGGTGCGTTTTGGGGTAAGCCCATGTGGGGCACTTGGTGGGTTTGGGATGCGCGCCTCACCTCAGAATTGATTCTCTTGTTTCTTTACTTGGGCTTTATTGCCTTACGAGCATCCATCGATGATCCTCGTCGCGCAGATAAGGCTAGCGCCATCTTGGCGTTGGTAGGGGTGGTAAATGTGCCCATTATTTATTTTTCTGTGAAATGGTGGAATACCTTGCATCAAGGCGCATCCGTTTCCCTAACCAAAGCACCGGCGATGGCTCAAACCATGCTGTGGGGAATGCTGTTGATGGCTTTGTGCCTTTGGATGTACAGCATTGCAGTTACCTTAATGAGGGTAAGGACAATCATTTTGGAGCGTGAAGCCCATGCCGATTGGGTGAGACAATCCATTGAGGTGAAAATCTGATGTGGAATAGTCCTTCCGAGTTTTTTGCCATGGGCGGCTATGCTCTCTATGTGTGGTGCAGTTTTGGCGTTTGTGCGCTAGTGTTGATATTGGAGCCTCTATTTGTGCGTGCTCGTTTTAGGGCAATCGTGCATAGATTGAAGCAAGAGCAAATAGCGGAGCAGTTTGATGAAGAGATTGGTAAGTGAAGCCTAGATATAAACGCGCATTCATTATTGCTGCTGCACTCATTGTTATTGGAGTTGCCGCGCTTTTAATCTTGAATGCACTTAATAGTAATATCGCCTTGTATGTCACCCCAAGTGAGGTTGCAGCTGGTAAAGCCCCTCAGGGTCAAGCCTTCCGCATTGGCGGTATGGTTAAAGATGGCTCATTAAAACGCGATGGTCTAACAGTGCACTTTGTGATTACTGATCTCGTGAAAGATATTCCTGTTGCCTATACAGGCATTCTTCCCGATTTATTTAAAGAGGGCAAAGGTGCAGTGATTCAAGGTCGCATGAATGCGAACGGGGAATTCGTGGCTAGCGAGGTATTGGCTAAGCATGATGAAAACTATATGCCCCCTGAAGCTAAGCACGCCTTAGATCAAGCGCAAAAAAATGGAAGCAATAAATGATTGCTGAGTTTGGGCATTACGCATTAGTTCTAGCACTTTGTATTGCCTTGATTCAAGGGGTTTTACCTTTGCTGGGCGCGCACTTTGGCCGCCGTGACTGGTTGGTATTAGCAAGGCCTGCAGCGCAAACCGTTTTTCTGTTGCTAGCGATTGCCTTCGGAATATTGGCTTGGAGTTTTTATGTCAATGATTTTTCCGTGCTCTATGTTGCTGAGCATTCTAATTCGCAACTACCAGTGATTTATCGATTAGGTGCGGTATGGGGTGGTCATGAAGGCTCACTCTTGCTATGGATCTTCTTGCTGTCCACTTGGACTATCTTAGTCGCGCAACTCTCCAAAGCATTAGATGACTTTATGGTAGCGCGTGTCATTGGTGTATTAGGCTTAGTCACTAGCGGGTTACTGTTGTTTGTTTTAACAACCTCAAATCCGTTTGAACGTTTATTGCCTGCTGCCCAAGATGGCCGCTCCTTGAATCCGCTTCTGCAGGACCCAGGTTTAGTGTTTCATCC